>NZ_JBHUSE010000012.1:0-123881 GCF_042674585.1 Arthrobacter sp. NPDC057013 | reverse complement strand
AGGCGATGTTCACAATGCCGAGGTCCCTCCCGACCGTGGATGTGTCTTTGAGTGTTGCTACTGCGAAGGCGATATAGATGCCGAAAAGGATGCCGCCGGCAAGACCAGCTGTCAGTGTTTGTCCGATGATGAGTACTGTGGCGTCCTGCGCGAGAACGATGACGCCTACCCCGTGGCCATGGGGATGGCGGTGACGACGAAGAGGGGCTTGCGCCGTCCGGTTTTGTCGCTGATCCAGCCAACGGAGCAACAAGTAGCGCGACGGGGCCGCTGAGCAGGAGGGTGATGAAAAGAGTTGTTGGCAGATCGGTCTCGGCGACCTTGATTTTTGGTCCTGCAGGTAGTACACCGCGTACGTGGCCACGACTCCGAAGCCGAGGTTGATCAGGAGGAATGCGAGCAGGAACCAGGCGAAATCCGGGGACTTGCGAGGGTTGATGTAGAAGCTGCCGGCGAACTCCTTCGAGGTAAAGGGCGGTTGTTCGCCGGTTGCAGGCTTGTCACCCTTCAGCAGGGCGACAAGGGCGAGTCCGAAGACTATGGCTATCGCGACCGGCAGCCCGATCTGCGGGAGAATGCTCGTTGGGGCTGCCTGAATGAAGAAGATTCCCACCACGGTCGAGGCCGAGGACGCAGTACCCGAAAGCGCCCCGACGACGCCGTGCTGGGATTCGGGGATCCGATCGGCAACTACGGCGAGAGTCGCTGCGATGGCGGCATTGATAAAGGCCTGCATCAAAGCCCATCCGAGGATGAACATTGGTACTGAGTCGCTGAGGCCGATAACCGCGGCACCGACGGACGTACCGGCGAGGCCGACTAGAATCCACGGCCGACGGCGGCCGAACCTGCTCCTGGTGCGGTCACCCGTGAGCGAGACCAAAGCTCCGCAGGCAGAGCGCCAGGCGGGCACTCTCCTATGATCAACGCGCCCACTCCACGCCCGCCCGCGGACGTGGGGCGGGCCGCCAAACCGGCAGTTCGTCAGGAGACGCTTAAAGCATCTGCGTCGTCACAAACGGTTAGCCAGCGGTCGACGAAGCCGAGGACCCCGGATGCCGACGAGTATCCCCGCCCCGTCCTCGCCGGAGTATTGGAACTCGGCCAAGTGAATCGACCAGGCCTTGGCTCTTCTCCAATGCCGGTTCGGTTCACCGGAGGCCTATGATCCGAATAACAATCAGGAGCGTCGGATCGGGCGTGTCCGGCAGATCTGGGCGCGTCAGGGCGCGGACAAGGCCCTCGCCGTTGGCGCCTTTATGTGGCAGGGCTCACACCAGTGCAGCCGCAACTGCTATTGGAAGGTCGCCAATCTACGTTTGTCGATCCTCTAATACCCGATAAATCAACTGAAAGCCGACAATCTTTTCTAAGCCATTGGCAGAAAACCACACAGCTGCTTCCGCCTGGGGACACAAAATTACCAAAAAAGCGAAGTCGGTGCGTCGGGTTACTTTGGGATTCGAACCGGGCTAAAAGCAACGTCGCTGTCCCGGACATCAATACTCACGAAGAAGGCACGGTATGGACACTATAAGTCAACTGGCGACTGATCGGACGCCGCAGTCAACGCCACATCTCACCGGCAAGATGGGATTTCTTGAACTCTTCTTCAGTGTGATGGCCTACAACGCCCCCTTGGTGATCGTGATCGGGGTCATCCCGATCATGGTTGCCAGCGGCAGCGGTCTGGGCACGCCTATCTCATTCATCGTGGCTGGCCTCGTCCTTGCACTTTTTGCCGTGGGGTTCACCCGCATGTCCAGGATCATGCCGAAACCCGGCGGCTTCTACTCGATGATCACAGCCGGACTCGGCCGAGAAGTCGGACTTGGATCTGGGTTTGTCGCGCTGCTCGGTTACTTTTGCGTCTATGCTGGAACGCCTGCATTCGGCGGCCTGGTCCTGGGTGAACTCGTGCACAACACCCTGCAGGGCCCGGATCTCCCGTGGTGGGTTTGGGGGGCTGTCTTCTGGGCGGGGTCAGCAGTCCTCGGGTATTTCAACATCGAGCTTTCCGCCAAGTTCCTGACGATCTTCCTCTTTCTCGAGATCATCATCATTGTCGGATACGACCTCTTTGTCTTCGCCAACGGCGGAGCCAACCATGCCGGTATCTCCTTGGCGTCCTTGCTTCCGGCTCATTGGTTTGATGGTTCCTTCGGCACAGGGCTGCTCTTCGCCCTCGGCATGTACGGCGGATTCGAAGTCACTGTGCTGTTCCGCGAAGAGGTTCGCAATCCGAACCGCGTTATTCCGCGCGTCACGTTCGCGGTTATCGTGGCAGCGATGGTGATCTATGGCGTGTCGTCGTTGGGGTTCATCAACGCGCTTGGCATCGACAAAGCGGTCGAACTCGCCACTGCTGACCCCACCGGATCTATGACCGGCAGCATCGAGGTATTCGGGGGCAAGGTGCTCTCTGACCTGTCGACGATCCTGGTCAACACCAGCACCTTTGCGGTTATTCTGTCGGCACACAACATCACCGCGCGCTACTTGTTCAACCTGAGCGCGGACAAGATCTTTCCGCGCAAGCTCAGCACAGTGCACCCCCGTCATGGGTCCCCTTATCTGGCCTCGCTCGCAACCAGCGCAGCCGGCTTGATCCTGAACCTCATCGCGGTCGTCATCGGACTGGGAGCAGTCGACTTTTACACGGCGATGCTCGGTATCACCAGTTTCGTGATCTTGGCCGTTATTTTCGTCGCCAGCATCGCGGTTCCGCTCTACCTTCGTCGACACGGCGGGCACCATACGATATGGAGCAGGGGGGTATTCCCGGTCCTTGGGATCATGGGGCTGGGAACCGGGCTGACCCTCGCAGCCGTAAACTTCACTTCGCTGGTTGGAGGATCGACCGTGCTCGCCACTGCTCTGATGGCCCTGATCGTGGGCCTGTTCGTTCTCGGTATCGTGATGGCCACAATCTACCGTCGTGCGAAGCCGGACACGTACAGCAGTATCGGTCGCCAATAACGGAATTGATATGTCGTCGGGCAGGTTTTCGGCCAGCCCGGAATGCGTTTGCTGCAACATCAGCGCCCGAAGTGACCGGCCGAAGGTCGGTCACTTCGGGCTTTCTGTTGGCTTCAGCACACTGGGGGCGAGGAAGGGTCCGGCCGGCTCACACCTTCTAAGGATCGGCATCATGGAAGAGAAGCCGTGGAGTATCCATGTTCATCCGCAACGGCACTGAAGAACCTTTCGACCCCGACCTGCCGGACGTTGCTGCGCGCGGTCCTCGGTGTTCGCCGAGGGTATCGGATGGGAAGGCAGCCGGCTTTCGCAAAATCTCGGCCGCATGGAGACCCGGGGACTCATTCGACGGCGTAAGTCGGGTAACGACAGCCGAGGCGCAGAGGTGGAGCTCACCGACGACGGAGCACGAACCAAGCAAACCAATACCCAAAAGAGACCCTGACATGAATAACTCTATGTCTTGTTCCCACGGCCGGTGGTGCACGCGCGCGGATGCGCTGCTCGGTGTCGAGGGCATCCACATCAGCTCTGTCACGGCGACCGGGGCCGGCCTGGTTCTGGGCGTCGAGACCGGGGAGGATGTCACCGGCTGTCCGGACCGGTGTCGTTGCCTGGGCCATGGCCGTCGGCCGGTTCGACTCCGTGACATCCGGTGTTTCGGCCGGCCGGTACGGTTGCTGTGGTCTAAGCGCGTCTGGCGGTGTCCGGACCCTGACTGCCCGAGAACGACGTTCACCGAGGAGCATCCGATGGCAGGATCCCGGGCGAAACTGACAACCAGGGCAGTCGGGTGGGCGACCGATGCGCTGCAGCGTTTCGATACCTCCGTTTCCGCTCTGGCGCACCGAAGGGATGCGTTGGTTTGCCAAAACTTTGCCCAATGGTCGCCTGAGCGTATTCGAGCAGAGCGGTCACGAGCCCTACTCAACGAGTATTCTGAGTTCAATGCCCAGCTTCTGGAGTTCATCGCCCAGTATTGATTGCTGTGACCTCGACTCGGGGCACGTATGCGAGACGGCGGTCGGTCGTCAACCGGTCGTCGTCGTCTCGTTTGCTTACGCGACTGTAGGTGCCGCTGCTAAGCCTCCGAGGGAGCGCGGGATGAGGCGTGGCGCCCGTGGTAAGTTTCTAGGCTCGGTGTCGGCCGCCAGAGGGGCCGCGTCCGTTGTTTTCGTCCAGGCGAAGTAGATCCGCGGTCTTTATGCGTTTCAGAAGCTTGCAGCGCGGACTCCCGGCGGTGCGGGATGCAGCGCCATCCGAATCGTTATCGACCCTCAACCGCGAGTTGGTGGTGCCCCGCATGGCCGGCAATGAGGTACCAAAGTGCTCAAGGCTCTCTCCGGCCGCCACCCCGACTCGAAGGGTTATGTTTTGTCCTGTCTAATGAAGCAGGCTGGGGATAAACGACGGTTGAGACTGTGAGTTGGGCGTCGCTTCTCAAGCGTCCCGTGTTATCGCAGGTGGCGACGTGCAGCCGGCAGCCGTTATCGGACGGTGTGCGTGGCCCTCAGGAGCTGGTCGATTTGAGGCCGTAAGTGCCGGCCCGAGTATCCGGCCTCCGGAATGGGGAGGTCGTGCAGGCGGGAGGACACAGCGTTGTCGAAAACATTCATCTGCGAGCCTGCGTCGATGATGTAGTGTTCGGCCGTGACGTCGGCACCGGAGGGGTGCAGCACGCGGGCAATGGAGGCGCCGAGGCCGGCCCAGGGGGGTCCAGGATGTGAAAGATCCACTGCTGGGAGCCTTCTTGCAAGCGTCAGACAGGTCTGATCTGAAGGAACGGATAAAGTCTGGGTTCGAGGACTGGTAGATACTTCCGGGCGTGAAACACCTGTGCTGTTCCGATGTGTCTCAACCCTTGGTATGCAGATCTAGCCAATAGGTTTCAAGACACAATCACGAGAATCGCGGAAAGCGTAGAGAGCTGCGGAACTTCAAAGAACCAGAGGCCCTGCCGATGCAGGCATTGTTCGACAGGTGAGACATTTCGTTTCCCAAGGGGGCACCGTCCTCGCCCGGACAGGATCCTTTGCAGAACAAGACTTCGACGACATCACTCGACCGATGGAGCGGTCATTCTGGTGTTCGTTGTCGCTAACGCCCGGCAAATCTGACAGGCACACCGCGCGTTGGGAGGCGCATATGACCGCGAGATCCTGATGAAGGGCCTGTGTAGGTCGGACGAATCCTGTATCGCGTGACCAGAAGGGGCGGTCGAGCTGCTGAAACTTTGCCTCTGCACGACCAGGTTCCGTGCCGGTGCGAAGCGCCAGGTCGCTAGTGCTGACCGAACGTAGCGGGGTCAACCGGGCGCAGATTTTTTGGCAGGTTCTCCACGACGAGCAGGTACGATTCCGTGACGAGGTCGTCGACCGTCTGCGCATCGAGCTCGCCGCCTGGGTGCAGTGTGATCCAGTGTCGTTTGTTCATGTGATAGCCGGCCGTGATGTCGTCGTGCGCTTCGCGCAGTGCCCTCCCGTCAGCCGGTGCTGCTTTCAGGATCACGATGGGTTCGCCGGTGATCGAGGTTTGGAGCATGAAGGCCCTGCCGCACACCTTCCAGACGTCCCAGTCCGTGCCGAACGGGTGAGTGAGCTCCGCGCCGGGTAGTTCCTGTGTGCGCGTCGCGGCTCGGTCTTGCAGTTGTTTATTGTCCATATGCTTCCCGTTTTTCCGTCGGATGCCGATCAATGCACACTGGTGTGGCGGCAAGCGGTGGATGCCGGATCGCGCGTGCAGTACAACGCGCACGCCATCTGGCGAGGCGTTGTACAGTCGAACGGGCTATCCCTGTCGACAGCGCCTTTGTGCTCGTGATGGAAGCGACGGCTCACGCATCCAGCAGCCCTACTGCGACAAAGCCTCCATCGACCGGCAGCGTGTGCCCGTTGATGTAGTTGGCCTCCTCGGAAACGAGGAAAGCAACCGCATTAGCAATGTCTTCCACCTTCCCGTAGCGACGCAGCGGGATGTGGCGGTAATAGGCGTCGCGGGTCGCGTCCGTGTGGACACTGTTTGCCAGCGGCGTTTCTATGGGGCCGGGAGCGACGGCGTTGGCAGTGATGCCTTTTGAGCCTAGCTCGGCTGCGAACTGCCTTGTAAGCGCGTCCACTCCCGCCTTTGTAGGGCCATAGGCCGCACGTCCGATCCCCGCGCGAAGTCCGCTGATCGAGCTGATGTTGACGATACGTCCCCAGCCACCGCGTGCCATGATCCGGGCTGCCCGCTGGCTGCACCGGAATGTCCCGATTAGGTTAATCTGGACGGTCATGGTGAATAGGTCGTCGGGGAAGTCGAGAAGATCCCGGATCTGCGAGACACCAGCGTTGTTGACGAGGATGTCGCAGCGCTGATGCTCCTTGTCGATACTTGAAAACAGGGCGTCGATCGAGTCGCAGTCCCCGATGTCGACACGCTTAGCCTGGGCGCACAGCCCTTGCTTGACGAGCTGATCGACGACGCGCTCAGCAGCCTCGAAGTCTCGGTCGGCCACAACGACGTGGTGGCCTCTCTTGGCCAACACATCGGCGGTTGCAGCTCCAATGCCGGAGCCAGCGCCTGTGATGACAGCAATCCTTGATGCCATAAGTGTTCCTCCTGAAGGCTTGTCGCACGCGCCGCTTCGGCGGAGCGCCACTCGATGTCGACGACGGGCTAAGGCTCCCGCTACTAGTCGGCGGCAAGGCCGGCTGATCATCGACCCAGACCATGTGGTCCGTGATTTCAGTCTCGTACACCGTCAGTCCGGGCGGAACCGTCAGTGAGAGGAAGAGAGGACCCCCTATTCCGACTATCTGTCGGAGATCGAGGAGGGAAGGACGAGGCGCAGAAGGTGCAGCCCGATGTGCAGCTCGAGGCGGTTGCGGCCGTCGTCGAGATCGAGTCCGGTGGCCTTCCGTATCTGGTCGAGCCGATAGTACAGAGTTGTGCGATGGAGATGCATGGCATTTGCTGTAGAGGAGATCGATCCACCGTGGTCCAGGTATACGAGCATCGTGTGTAGGAGCTTCCCGTCGCGGTCTTGCTCGTGGAGGGCTCGCACCGAGGCGGGTACGTTGTCCAACGTAAGGTCAGTCTCTGGGAGGCGCAGGAGGAGGGCGTCCACACCGAGGTCGGCCCAGAACGCTGTGGCAGCGTTCTTAGTGGTCGACTGTCGTTGGGAAGCGAATAGCGCAGTGTCGGCAAGACGACGGGCGAGCCAGGCTGTATCCAGCCCGCCGTGATCGGCACCTATGCCGACATCGACACGGCAACGACGTCCTAAGGAGCGCCCTAGCTCGACTACGATCCGATCGGCCTGATCCTGCAAGACGTCGCAATGAATTTCGTTCGAGTCTGCCTGCAGCAGCAACGCCCCATTATCCTCAACGAGGTGAAGCGAACGGCGACTGTGAGTAGGATTGGCCGTCTCGAGTGCGAGGTTTAGAGCGATATCGATCGAGGCCTTCGTGGCATCGCCGACCGTAACTTGGACCATTGTCACGACGACGTACTGGGCATTTGCGAGGTTTGCTTCTTTGGCGAAGAAAGCCAATGCGTCCAGCCGGGTTCGCTCGTGCTCGCTTAGGAGGGCTTGCGTTTTCATCTGCCGCTCGAGGTGCCCCGGGTCGGTCTCGAGACGGTCCGCGTAGAGCTGAGCCGCGATCTCGGCTCCAGCAAGCTCGATTCGCGTTCGCTCTTCAGATGTTAGGGATTGGTGGGTGTCGATAACCATCATGTGTCCCAGCAGCCAGCCGGAGGCGAACAGCGGGACGCAAAAACGAGACGCCATACCCAGATCAGGGTTCGCCTGCAGTACATGCGGCCGGCTCCACTGGTTTACGCCCTGGGCCAGGATCCGTGCAGCCAGCTCCGCGCCGCCGTCGCCGTAGAGTACGGCGCGAATGCGCGCGGGGTCTTCGTCTTCGTCCCGTAGTGAGGACTCGCATAGACCAGACGTACAGCCTGATCGTTCACGACGACGGAGCGCTGAAGGTGACGCGACAGTTCGTCCACGAGCTGCCGTAGCTCATTCCCCGCAGCCATTTTGACCGTCATCGGTCAACTCCACCTCCCATTTTCCCGGCGATCTGCCATATCAAGCTTAGTCGGACGGGGAGGAGTGTGCGTTGTATACGGGAGCCAGCTAGGAGGAAAGCCTCGGAGGGACTGGGCCTGCAATCCCTCCGAGGCTAACTCACGAAACGTGCGCTTCGTTCCACTGCTTATCGTGATCGCTAGAACCAGCGGTGGTCGATTGTGGTGTGCCCGAGCGCCTTTCCGATGTCGGAGACGTGGCGCACGATCATGCCGACATCGGATCCGAGTGCTACCATCCCGAACCCCTGATCCCGGCGAGCCACAACGTCATCAGCATTGCGTGCTACCACGGCGCTGGCAATGCCCTTGGCCTTCGCTCGCCCGACGAGCTCTAGGATCTCCTCGCCCACACCGGGCGCTTCCCACTGTCCGATGTGGCCGTAGCTGGACGAGAGATCGCCGGGCCCGAAGACAACTGCCTCAACCTGGTCGAGGGCGATGATGTCGTCGAAGGCCGCTGTCGCCTCCTTGACCTCGATCATGGGGAAGATCATGATCTCGTCGTTTGCTCGCTTTATGTAGTCCTCAAGCCCGAGGCCCCAGCGCACGTTGCGCTCACCTCCCAGACCGCGCTCACCCCGCGGCGGGTAGTAAGCGTACTTCTGGATCTGCTCGACGTCGGCTGCACTACGGACGAGCGGGACTACGAGGCCGTGAGCTCCCAAGTCGAGCACGCGCTTCGTCGGCTCAAGGTCGTGTGAAGGCACGCGGACGATGACGCTGAGATCGGTGCCCTTCGCCGCACGCAGGTGGTTAGCGATGTGTTCGTAGCTCAGGTATCCGTGTTCAAGGTCGATCACCACCCAGTCAAGCCCCAGCTCGACGGCGACCTCGATGACCGCGGGGCTCTCCATAGTGACCCACAATCCGTAAGCTGTTTCGTCAGCAGCGATCTTGGCACGCAGCTTCTCGTTCATAGTCGTTCCCTTCTAGGGTGCACAGGTCCGGCAGGCGCTGACGGACGCTCCACTTCGGGCGTCCGGACAACCGCACTTCATGAAGTGTCAAGCTGTTCGTGCTCGATTGGTGAGCGTCCGGATTATTGTCCGTTCCACACTGATTAACACTCGCAGTCAACGAGGGCGGTGTGCCACAGCGCCCGGTAGCAAGAATGCCGGTGATTCTTCGTCGTTTTGTCGTAACGACGAGAAAAGTTGAGCAGGACGCCCGCGTTGTGCTGGTTCATATGGCTTTGCTGCTTGACTTGGGAGCTTGGCGTCAAGCGTGGAAGCGCTTCCTCCGGGGGAGGCCTAGCCGGACCGGACCGTGTTGTCACCACTGATCTCCGTGCGCCACGATGATCATCGGTCTTGGCACGGCCAGCTTGAGCCCAACGCGATAATGCCAGCTAGAGGGAGCGTTGCTCCACGCCGTTGTATGCACTCAGCGGTCGGATTAGGGAATTGGATGCGGACTGTTCCAAGATGTGGGCCGTCCAGCCGGTGATGCGGCTGGCGACGAAGATGGGTGTGAACATCTGAGTGTCGAAGCCCATGAGGTGGTAGGTAGGGCCGGCTGGGTAGTCGAGGTTGGGCTTGATGGCCTTGGCTTCGTCCATAGCCTGTTCCAAGCCGTTGTAGAGTCCGAGGAGTTCTGGCCGGCGGTAGTGGGCGATCATGTCGTCCAGGGACGCTTTCATTGTGGGAACGCGGGAGTCCCCGTTCTTGTACACACGGTGCCCGAAGCCCATTACCTTCTTCTTGTTGGCCAGCGCATCTTCCATCCAGGCCTTTGCACGGGAAGCTGCCTCCTCCAAGGACTCCTGAGGGCGGATGCCGATCTCGTCGAAGGTGTGCATGACGGCTTCGTTGGCGCCGCCGTGCAGCGGCCCCTTGAGCGCCCCGATTGCGGCAGTGACTGCCGAATGCAGGTCCGAAAGCGATGAGGTGACCACCCGCGCCGTGAACGTGGAAGCATTGAAGGAGTGCTCGGCGTAAAGGATCATCGACACATCAAACGCCTCGACGACCTCCGCTGCCGGGTCTTTCCCAAATGTCATGTAGAGAAAGTTCGCCGAATAGCCCAGATCCTCACGGGGCTCCACTATCTCCTGGCCGCGGCGGCGGCGCTGATCGTAGGCCACCACGGCAGGAAACGCGGCAAAGAGATCCTTTGCTTTGATGAGGTTTGCCGCCGCCGAGGAGTCTTGTGCCAGCGGGTGCTGCGCCCCCATGACGGAGGCGGCCGTGCGGCAGACGTCCATGGGGTGCGTTGACATGGGGAGGGAATCTATGACCGTCTTGACAGTGGGGTCCAGGGCGCGGCCTGCACGCTCAAGCTTTAGGAAGCGATCCAGTTCCTCTTCGGTCGGCAGCTCGCCGTTCCACAGCAGATAGGCGACCTCTTCGATGCTGCACTTGGCCGCAAGCTCCTGGACGGGGTAACCACGGTAAAGCAGTGAGTTCGTGTCCGGGTTGACCTTTGAGACGGAGGTGTAGTCCACTACGACTCCGGCGAGTCCCTTGCGGACTTCAATCGTTGGGGTGCTCATGTGACGTCCTTGCCTTGTAGATGTGCGCAGTACTAACTTCGTCCGGGGATGTGAAAGTCGAAGACCCCTGTATCGAAGCGGTTGTAGCCTTCGTAGTCCACCAAGTCATAAAGCCTTGCCCTGGTCAGCATGGCCTCCACTTGAGTCTCCTGGCAGCCTTCCAGACGCAAGGTGTCCAAGACGCGTTCGGCGGCGCCCATGGCACTACGGAGGAGCGTGACGGGGTAGATGACCATGTTCACGCCCACGGCCTGCAGCTGTCGTGTGGAGAAGAGCTCGCTTTTTCCGAATTCGGTCATGTTGGCCAGTATGGGCACGGTGACGGCGTCGCGGATGGCCTGGAATTCGGCGAGGTCGCGCATAGCTTCGGGAAAGATGGCGTCGGCGCCGGCGTCCACGAGGGCTTTGGCGCGGTCTTTGGCTGCGTGGAGTCCGTCGGTGGCGCGGATGTCGGTGCGGGCCATGATGAGGAAGTTCGGGTCACGGCGGGCGTCGGCGGCGGCACGGATGCGCTTGGTGGCCGTCTCCAGATCCACGACGTTTTTGCCGTCGAGGTGGCCGCAGCGTTTGGGATTGAACTGGTCCTCGATGTGCAGCCCGGCCAGGCCCGCGTTTTCGATCTCCTGGACGGTGCGGGCCACGTTCATCGGTTCGCCGAAACCGGTATCGGCGTCCACAATGGCGGGCAGGTCCGTCATCCGGGCGATCTGCCCGGCCCGGGTGGCCACCTCGGTGAGGGTGGTCAGGCCGATGTCGGGCAGGCCCAGGTCGTTGGCCAGGACCGCTCCCGAGATGTAGACGCCGGCGAAGCCTTTCTCCTCGATCAGGCGGGCCGAGAGCGGGTTGAACGCCCCCGGGAACTGGGCGATGGTGCCTGAGGCAAGGATTTCTCGGAACCGGATGCGTTTCTGTTCAGGGGTGGTTGTCGAATACAGCATCAGAAGAGTCCCTTGGGTGCGGCGGTCAGGTCGATGACGCCGGGGGCGGCGGTGATGTTCAGCTGGTCCAGTTCCCCTGCGGTGAGTTCGGGGAGGCGTTCGACGGCGGCGAGGAACCGTTCGATCTCGGCCTCCTCCACGAGCCCGGCGGCGAGGGTGCGGAACTTGTGGATGTACTGCTCCCGGCCGAACGGCCGGGCCCCGAGGGGGTGGGCGTCGGCGACGGCGATCTCATCGGTGATCACGGTGCCGTCGGTGAGGGTGATTTCCACGGACCCGCCGAAAGCCTTCTCGGCAATGTCCAGGGAGTGGTAGCGGCGGGTCCATTCCGGGTCCTCCACCGTGGAGACCTTCCGCCACAGTTCCACGGTGTCGGGGCGGGCGGCCCGTTCGGGGGAGTAGGAGTCCACGTGGTGCCAGGCCCCGTCCTGCAGCGCGACGGTGAAGATGTACGGGATGGAGTGGTCCAGGGTTTCCCGGGAGGCCGTCGGATCGTACTTTTGCGGGTCGTTGGCGCCGGAGCCGATCACGTAGTGGGTGTGGTGGCTGGTTTTGATGAGGACGGACTTCACGTTCGCCGGATCGGTGGCCTCGGGGTGCTCGCGGTTGAGCTTGCGGGCGAGGTCGATCCAGCCCTGGGCCTGGTACTCGGCGGAGTGTTCCTTCGTGTAGGTGTCCAGGATGGCGCGCTTGGCCTCACCGGGCGTCGGCAGCGGAACCTCGTAGGAGGCGTCCGGGCCGTCCAGCATCCAGGCGATCACGCCGTCCTCGCCTTCATAGATCGGCACCGGTGACGTCTGCCCGCGCATGGACCTGTCCACCGCTTCGACCGCCATCTTCCCCGCGAAGGCGGGGGCGTGCGCTTTCCAGGTGGAGATCTCGCCCTTGCGGGACTGGCGGGTGGCGGTGGTGGTGTGCAGGGCCTGGCCGACGGACTGGAAGATGGTTTCGACGTCGAGCCCTAGGAGAGTGCCGATGCCGGCCGCGGCCGAGGGGCCAAGGTGGGCGACGTGGTCGATCTTGTGCTTGTGCAGGCAGATCGCCTTCACCAGGTTTACCTGGATCTCGTAGCCGGTGGTGATGCCGCGGATCAGGTCCCGGCCGCTGGAACCCACGTGCTGGCCCACCGCGAGGATGGGTGGGATGTTGTCCCCCGGGTGCGAGTAGTCCGCGGCCAGGAAGGTGTCGTGGTAGTCCAGTTCACGGACAGCCACCCCGTTGGCCCAGGCCGCCCACTCCGGAGAGACACGCTCGCCGATGCCAAAGACTTTCGCGCCCTTGCCACCCGTGCTCGGGCCATGGGCGAGTGCCTGGGCACGGGCCGCCACGATCGGGGCCCGGTTCAGCGAAGCGATGGCCACCGAGGCGTTATCGATGATCCGGTTGATCACCATCTCCGTGACGTCGGCAGAGACCTCCACCGGGTCGGCGGCGACCAAGGCGATCTTATGCGCCAGCTGGTCCTCGCGGGCGAGGTTTTCCTCGCTCTTGTAGACGCGGACGTGGTGTTCCTTGACCATGGTGCTCCTTGTCATGCGGTGTGAGCGTGTTTTTGACATGTGAAAGGCTCGGGTGCAGATGCAAACTTGGTGGTAGCCACGCGACGCGCTAGTTGCTGAGGGCCACGGCTTGGGCGATGCCGCATCTGAGCGCTTCATCGGACTGCGTATCAGGCGTGTCGTGAATTCCGGCGGCCACGTAACGGCGGTCTACCGGAATGTGACCGGTAATATACGAAGCATCATCCGAGCACTGGATATCGACGGCGGCAGCCGTATGTGATTGTCGAGCCACTGGGGTTTCAGCAAGTAGTGATGCAAATAAAACGTGCTTGCCTTAGTCACATGGTGGTACCGGATAGGGAAGGGCCAGCAACTTCCTGCTGGCTGGAGACGGGCTTTTGCGCGAACTGGTTTGCCTGATGCTGTCCTGCGAGCGCCGTATAATTTCGGGCGTTGTCGAGGAGTGCAGCTGCCTCGGCATCCGTGACAGGCCTGATCACTTTGGCTGGGACCCCGGCAACAAGCGAGCGCGCAGGGATGTCCGCGCCTTCAAGAACTACGGCTCCTGCTGCAATGAGACTTCCGTCGCCGATTGTTGCCCCATTCATGACAACGGCCCCCATCCCTACCAGTACTCCGTCACCGATTGTGGCGCCGTGGCATACGGCGCCGTGGCCAAGGGTGGTGTTATTGCCGATGGTAAGCGGGAACCCGGGGTCGGCATGGAGGACACAGTTGTCCTGGACGTTCGTCCGGTTGCCGATGTGGATTGGTGCCGAATCTGCCCTGACGACTGCGCCGTACCAGATGCTGGATTCCGACCCTATGGTGACATCACCTACGACAGTGGCGTTGGGTGCTATCCATGCTGTTGAAGGGCGATCAGACACAGCGCGCCGCCAGGCCGCCGTCGACGGGAAGGCAGACGCCGTTGATGTAGGACGCCTTGTCGGAGGCCAGAAAGACGGCTGCGTTTGCGATGTCCTGGGGACTTCCCATCCGACCCGTGGGACTCATTTCATGACGGGCTGCCAAGGCCGCGGGGTCATCCGTGATCTTGCTGCTGACTAGTGGTGTGTCAATAAGTCCCGGCAAGATTGCATTGGCCCTGATGCCCTGCCTGGCGTAGGAAAGCGCCAGGGAGGTAGTCAGCTGGTTTACTGCCGCCTTGGCGGAGCTGTAGGCCGGGTAGAGGTAGCCGGTGTCGCGGATACTGGCTACTGACGAAATGTTGGTGATGACGCCCCGGCCGGCCTGCAACATATGCGGGATGGTGTGTCGGCAAGTCAGGTAGGCGCTGGTCAGGTTGAGACCGATGGAAGCGTTCCAGGCATCAAGATCAGTCTCCAGGACCGATCCCATTCTCGGCACACCGACATTGTTGTGAAGAACCCCGGGGATCCCAAGCTCTTGCACCGCGGTGGCTACGGCCCGGGCGACGTCGGCCTCGCTTGTCACATCAGCGGTGATGCTGATGCCGGTCCCGCCTGCGGCATTGATCTCCTTGGCGACGCGGTCCGCCTCGGCGGTGTTAAGGTCTATTGCTGCCACCGCCGCGCCGGCCGCAGCATAGGCCAGGGCAGCTGCTTCACCATTGCTCATACCGGCGCCACTGGAGCCGGCGCCGAAAACAAGGACAACCTTGCCGTCGAGTTCACGTACGTTCATCGGATAACTTCTTCCACGAGCAGTTCCATGGCACAGGCCACTATGGTTTCTTCCTCGACTAGCTCGCCGGTATGGACGGCACCGAAGCGGTCGATGGCCATACCGCTGAACCAAGAGGCAGGGGCATTCGGATCGCGCAAGTCGAACTCGCCAGTGAAGGTGACTTCCGTAGCGGGACCATCGACCACGGCAACGGTGTTGTCCCGGCGATGAAAGGCAGCGCCGACCAAACTGCCGACGCTGCCGGCTATTGAAGCTTGTTGGAAACCCTGTTCACGCATAATTTCCCGGACGGCCGCGGCCACTTCAACGCCAGGAGCCAAGCGGGATATCACTGCCCGAACGGAGTTTGCCTTTTCCAGCTTGCGGGAGGGGCAAGGATGAGGTGTGAAGACCGGGAGCCTGCTCTCGGGGTCGATGTCACAGATCAACTCCGCTTCGTCCAAAGCGTGAACAATGGCATGTACGGGGCCGGGTCCAATGACCGTTTCCCACCAGAGGTGGCCGCCACGGACGTCGCCGTTGGAATCGAACCAAGTGGCGTGGCAGTGGGCGAGTCGCTTTCCATCACGGTATCCAACGGTTGCCGACCCTGCGATCAGCTTCGCCGGTACCGTGGCCTCGTGCGTCGAGCTGTAGGTGACAGCGGTCGATCCGTCCTCACACAGAGCGGGAAAACAGTAGCTGACCCTGGACAGGGATCCGTCTAGTAGTTCGACCTGTCCAGACGTGGCTCCCAAATCCTCTAGCGCGTCCACCATGGCATCAAGGAGTTTTGCCCCGGCCGGCAGGGTCACCCCGCGTGCGATGCTGCGGGTAACTACGGACGTCCGGCGCTCCGCAGCGACGACTCCAGGGTGTTTGAGAGGCTGGATTCGGCGGGTGAGAGTCAAGGTGTGTCTCCCTTGTTCTGTCCACCGACGGGCCCGAGTTGGGGGTCCCAGCCAAGTTCGAGGAAGAGTTGCCGTACGGTGCGGCGCACGATTTTGCCGTTTCCGGAGCGCGGCAGCTCACCCCAGAACACGATGTGGCGGGGTATCTTGTATCGCGCCATGCGCTCGGAGAGGTACTGGCGCATCTCTTCTTCCGTCATGGTGTTGCCCGGGTGCAGCACGCATACGGCCACTCCAACCTCGCCCCACGTGGGGTCAGGCATTCCGAGGACAAGCGTCTCCTGGACGGCCGGATGTGTAAGGATCTTCTCCTCGATATCGCGTGGGTGGATATTGGAACCGCCTGAAATGAACATGTCGGAGGAGCGGCCTGTTATGTAGAGGAAGCCCTCGTTATCGAATGTTCCGATATCTCCGGTGCGGAGCCAGCCGTCGCGGAAGGCGGCCTCATTAGCCTTGGGGTTATTCAGATATCCGGGAAAAACAGCGGGCCCGGCGACGCAGATCTCTCCGTGTTCAAGAGGCGCCAGTTTATTGCCCTGCTCATCCTGGATGCTCACCTGCATCCCAGTCCGAGGGAAGCCGCAGGTGCTGAACTCGATGCCGGGAGGTGACGGATGACCGTGGTGGTGAGGGGGAAGGACCGTAATGTTGCCCGTGGCCTCGGCCAAGCCATAGTACTGCACGAGAACCTCGCCGAGGACCGCGCGAGCCTCCTGCTGGTCCCGGCTGGGCATGGGCGCCCCGGCGTAGATGACGTAGCGAAGGGAAGAGTGGTCATAGCTGTTGATGGACTCGTCGTCGACCAGACGCTTCAGGATGGTCGGGACTGTGAACATGTTGGCCACACGCTCAGCCTCGACCAGTTTCCACACCTCTTCAGGTTTGAGGCTGAATGAGATCGGGATGACCGTTGCTGCTCCTCGTGCCACTTGCGGTAGGAGGTGAACGCCTGCGCCGTGTGACAGGGGGGCCACAACGAGAGAACGATCAGTCTCCGTTGTGGTGGGCATCAAGTCTGCCAAGTGATTGGTAACGACGTAGCCGAGCTGGTCGTGGGTCAGCACAGCAGCTTTTGGTGGACCGCTGGTTCCGGAAGTGAAGAAGTACCAGGCTGCGTCACCTGTCCACACGCTTTGGTCCGGGAGGGGACCGGCTGGGCGGGTGTAGGCGCTGACTGTGTCGGGACCGGGAGAATCATCCAGCCATAGCGTTTCCAGTTCCGGGCTGATGGCCGCCTTGACGGCGTTGACGTGGGAAGCCGTGGATGAATGGGCGATCATTAGCACCGGTTCGCAAACCCGGGCGATTGAAACGATGTCACTGTCGTGCAGACGGGTATTAACTGGCGCCAGCACTGCACCGATGCGCCAGGTAGCGTACATTGCCTGTACGAATTCTGGGTGGTTCGGTGCGTCCAGCAGTACGCACTGTCCGGGCTTAACCCCCCTTTCGATCATGTGGGCGGCAAGGGCGGTGACCCTGTCATTGAGGTCGCGCCAGCTCCAGCGTGTTTGCCCATAAATGAGGGCGTCAGCGTCCGGGATTCGTCTGGCCGTCTGGGTCAGAGCGTGAGCCAGGTTCACTGCCCTATGGGCTGGGGCGCTTGTCGCCCTTCCGATGGGGTGGTTAGTCATCTCGACGTTGACGGCGCTCATCGGGCACTTTCCAGAACGGTTGCATAGTTTGCGACTGCTGTGCCGCCCATGTTGAACACTGCTGCCCGATTGGCTTTGGGCAGTTGCATGGCTCCGGCTTCGCCTACCAGCTGCATCGCTGCCATGACGTGCTGGGAAACGCCCGTCGCTCCCAGCGGGTGTCCCTTGGACTTCAAGCCGCCGGAGACATTAACCGGCAGCCTTCCGTCCCGGTTGGTAGCGCCGCTGGCCAGAACTTGGGCTGCCTTGCCTGGTTCAGCAATCCCGAACGCTTCGTACTGCAGAAGCTCAGCGATGGTGAAGCAGTCGTGGGTCTCAAGGAGGTCCAAGTCTTCCAAGGTGACCGAAGCTTCCTCGAGAGCGCGACGGAACGCGCTTGCCGCACCCGCTAGTGCGAGGGGGCCTGGACGTGCGGCAATTGCGAAGTGGTCGTTGACGTGCGCGCGGCCGCGGACGGCAACGGAGCGGCGCGCTGTTCGGGCTAGATCGGCCCCGGTGATCACCAGCGCTGCCGCACCGTCAGAAACCATTGAGCAGTCAGTGCGCAGCAGTCGCCCCGCCACCCTGGGGTTTCGCTCGGACTCGGCGGCGCAGAAATCGAAACCCAGGTCCTTGCGCATGTGGGCCCATGGGTTGTCAACGCCATTGCGATGGTTCTTGGCGGCGATCATGGCCATGGCGTCATGGGGGTCTCCGTACCGGTCCGCGTACCGGTCAGCGAGTCCGGCAAAGACACCAGCGAAACTGCCGGCATTGCCTTCAGTCCGCCGGTGCGAGCCGCTGAGCAGGATATCGTTGACCTCAGCGTTTGCCGTCGCAGTCATCTTTTCCGCGCCCACGACGAGTACTGCCCGGGCTCTGCCGGCCTCGATCCGGTCTAGGGCTCCGAAAATGGCAGCGGAACCGGTGGCGCAGGCATTTTCCACGTGCGTGGCGGGAACTGCCGCCAGCGCTGGCAGGGCTGCGCCGACCAGCGCACCCTCGAACCCTTGCGCGGAGAACCCGTTGTTAAATACTCCGACAAAAATTGCATCAATGTCGCCGGGCTCAAGCCCTGCGTCTTCAATGGCGGAGCCGCTGACAGCCGCGATCAGCGCCTCAACGTCCTCATGCGGTTGGCGGCCGAACGGGGTATGGGCCCATCCAATGATGTGTGGTGAAGTGACCATCGAAACCTCTTCGTTTCAAAGTTTGTGCCAAAGCTCTTGATCCGGTGGAGCAAGGAGTTGGCAACATAACTGGGAGGGAAGCCCGCTGTGGTGGGCCATTGTGTTTCCCATCACGATGCCAAAGAACGCAGTGAGAGGGCACCGCCCGCCGACGAGATAATGTCGACGTTGTTCCTCTGGCTGTAGAATCAAACCGTGACGGAGAACGCAATTCAATCGGCTGTGGACCAACTGGCGGAACAGCTCCAACGATCCGTGGTAATCAATGACCCCGGAGTTCATATGCTCTATTCCAGTGTCCACTTTGGTGATGAGGACCAGGCAAGGGTTCAAGCAATTCTCAAAAGGGACGCCGGCACTAAGGCCATAGGTCATGTACTCGCGCAGGGCGTTTCGACGTGGACCACGGCGGGTGTCATTCCGGCCAACGAAGAGATCGGGATGAAGGCGCGCGTATGCGTGCCCATTAGGTGGCGCGGCGAGCTGCTGGGTCAGCTGATGGTGATGGACGCTGAGGGATCTCTGACCACTTCCGAGTTGTCCAAAATCAACGAATCGGCAATGGACATTGCTGCGGTGATGGCAGTTGAAGGACAAGGGGAATCCGACTCCGGCGTCCAGGAGCAGACGGTCCGTGACCTGCTTGGCCGCGAGGCAACATTGCGTCGGCGCGCTCTGGAAGAGCTTGCTGCAAGCCACATGTCCGGACGTTTCGAGAACGTCACTGCCGTGGAGTTCGGGCTGCAGGGCACCTTGGACAGTGCCACCAGATCGCATGCCGATGCAGCGCTGCGCACTGTCTTGACCATGGGTTCCAGGCAGGGCCGCGTCGCGGAGCTTCACGCTGTGGCCCCGGGGGCGGGTTTTCTGCTTCTTGGCAACGACACGTCTTCCGGCGAGGCCGCCATTCGCGTTCATGTCCAGAAAATGCTCGATCAGTTGAAGGACTTGTCTTCGGGGAGATTCGCATGCGTGGCAGGTATCGGACCCTCTGTCCCGGGCCTTGAGCAGGCCCACAAGACTGCTAGGCACGCCCACTTGGCGCGACGGGCAGCGGCAAGTGGCCTAGGTTCGCCGCTAGCAGTCTGGGCTGATTTGGGACCCTACGCCCTCCTGCTACAAATACCCGACGAGGATGTAAATGACGAAGCATTGCCTGAAGAAGTCCGGCGGCTTCTCGCCGTCGATCCTGGTGGAGATCTGACAGCGACTTTGCGAGCCTACCTCGACCACGCCTGTAACGGTCCGTCGGCTTCCGAAGCGCTGCACATACACCGCACGACCCTCTACTACCGTCTGGGACGCATCACGGAGTTGACCGGGCTGGATCTGAGCGACGGCCGCACGCGGCTCAGTCTTCACGCCGGGCTGACCATGCTTGACCTGATAAGGGCGTCCCCTTCGCGCTGAACCCGACGGTGTTTGTGTCACCGCGCTGCGCTACCTATCGGCTCTGACCGATGCCCTCCGAAAGCAAGGAGTTCTCGCGTTTCCTTGCTGGGATCAGCTTCGTCGGCCCTTCAGCGCGGGTTCGACAGAGAGAGGAAAATGCGCACCAAGGTCTCAACGTTGAGTAGTAGTGACGCAGGGCACAGTTCGCCCAAGCTGGTGTAACAGACAGCTCTCTGTCGGCGGGCTGCTCCCGGGTGCCGTTCTTCGCGGTTCCTCTCTTCAAACAGCAAGGAGGCTGTCTTCATGAGTTTCGGAACTGATCAGATCCCCCATGGGAAGGACCGGCCGGTCATCCAAGCGCAGGTCATGCGCAAGGTCGCCATGCGGCTCATTCCCTTCCTCGCAGTTGCCTATTTCTTCAACTACCTCGACCGAACCAATATCTCCTTCGCCAAGCTCACGATGAGTGAGGACCTGGGGCTCACCGAGACGATGTATGGCCTGGCGAGCGGGCTCTTCTTTATCGGTTACGTCTTCCTGGAAGTTCCCAGCAACCTGGCATTGCACAGGTTCGGTGCCCGTCGCTGGATCGCCCGGATTGTGGTCAGCTGGGGCCTTGTCACCGCAGCTATGGCATTCGTTAACACGCCAACTGCGCTATACATCACAAGGATCCTGCTAGGCATTGCCGAGGCCGGATTTTTTCCCGGCATCATGCTGTACCTCACATTCTGGTTTCCGCGTGCCGTACGGGTTCGGCTTATCGGCATGTTTATGCTTGCACTACCCATCTCCTCCGCCTTGGGGGCTCCGGTATCCGGCGCGATCCTCCAATACTTGGACGGCGTCTTCGGTTTCGCCGGATGGCAGATGTTATTTCTGATCCAAGGTATCCCCACGGTACTGCTGGGCATCGCTGCGTGGTTCTACTTGACGGACCACCCTCGGCACGCGAAATGGCTCACTGCCGCCGAACGCCAGTGGCTCGCTGCAACCATAGAGTCAGAGCACCAAACAGCATCACAGGTAGGACACGCCTCCGTTGGCCGCACTCTCCGCGATCCTCGGGTATGGACTCTGGGCATTGTTTACTTCGGCATCGCCTATGGCCTCTTCGCACTGAGTTTCTTCCTCCCAACAATCGTTGGCGGACTCGCCGCGACGTTCAACGCCAAGTTTTCCATCCTTGAGACGGGCCTGATCGTCGCCGTGCCCTTCGCCTGTGGTGCGATCGCCATGGTTTTCTGGACCAGGCACTCTGACCGTACCGGGGAGCGGGTCTGGCATGTCGCTTTGCCTGCTCTCCTTGCGGCCGTAAGCATCCCGATGGCTCTATACACGAACTCGCCCCTTGCCACGATGGCGGTAATTTCGGTGACGGCCATTGGCATCTTCTGCGCGCTGCCCGTCTTCTGGTACCTGCCCTCAATTTTCCTTTCCGGTGCGGGGGCAGCGGCCGGCATCGCGCTGGTCAACACTTTGGGTGCCTCATCCGGCCTCGTCGCCCCTTACCTGACCGGGTGGCTGCTCGACGCTACGGGCGACTCACGTGCCGCCATGTGGGTCGTCGGAGGATTTGAGCTCGTAGCCGTGATCGCAGTTCTCCTGTTGCGCAAGAATCTCCGCGCTGCAGACATTCACCGCGGTTCTGCGGACGCCGCTACGTCGGAGGCCAGTCACAATTCTTGAGCGTGCACCTTTTGCCAGCAGGCCTCGGCCAACGAGGTTCCCCACGGCGGCAGCATGGGAACCCAGTGTCAGCAACAGGCGTGTGAATGTTCATTTGGATCAGCGCATGGCAGCCGGCGCGGTTGCTTATAGGCGATGATAAAAAGTCGATGCAGATTTAGGGATGATTACCTAGGGCATTGATAGCCCTTCGCTGACTGGTCGTCGGCCCTGGTCGTTGATCCCTTCACGGACGCCCCGGCGAGGTCTTTGATCTCGGCGGGGCGTTCTCGGGTGTTGACCAGCGCGTCTTGGAAGGGACTAGTTGTGGTTCTTGTGCTGCTTGCGGTGTGTCCGTCCGATGAAGAGCACCTTTGGACCTCGCGTTTGAACTCCGGAGGTCTGACAGTAGGTGGTGTCGCGGCCGACTCGGATCTATTCACAGTCGAGTGCGTTGATCAGCAGGCGGGAGATTGTAATGGGAACCAGCGAGTGTGGAGCCTGGTCCTCAGGGCAAGGCCATGAGGAGTCGCCGGGTCTCTGGAGCATAATTGCTATCCCACAATAGAGCTCTGTTGCCCCAGCAACTACGAGGGGTGCGTCCTTCCGGACCCCCTTCTCGACGCTGGCGCAGATATTGAATCTGTTCTCTACGGCGCTGCAGAAGGGTAGAACTTCTGCCGGCATTGGGCCACCCGGCTGCGCTCATCCAGGTTGTACAGCCTTGTGGACGAAGGAGGACTTACGGGCCGTTCGCGTTACGGCACTGGCGCTGATGGTCTGTGGAACATGCATAAAGCTGCGAAGATCAGCGCAGCCCCGGCAGCGCCCCACAGGAAGGCGTTGACCGCGGCTGTCGCGCCCCAGAAATCCATAGCCAATCCAAGACCGAGAACCGGGATGGCACTGCCAAGATAAGTGATGACGTACATCAGACTGACAGTCTGGGCAGCGGTCCCGCTAGGCAACTGCGAGTTGAGGGCGGCGAAGAGCGTCCGGAAGGCAACTCCCTGGCTCAACCCTGTGAGCGCAGCGGAAATAAAGAGCAACCCCGCGAGATGCTGAAATTGGGCTACCACAATGAGCGCAAGGCCACTTACCATTGCCGCCAGGCTAACCGCGGCTTTGTGCCGCCCTCGGATCGGCAACAGTTGGGCGCAGGCAGAACTACCTAGTAGCAGCGCACCCGCGAGTCCGCCCATGATTCTCGATCCACTCAGTATCGGGGCATAAAAGGCCGGGGCTACGGAGAGAAAGAAACCAAACACGGCAAAGGACAAAAAGCCCACACCGGAGGTCAGAAAGAAGATCCTGAAAGTAGGCCGGGGAATAGACGGGCGGGGAGGACGCAAACTGCCCAGGAACCCACCCGATGGGGGAACCAGAGTTGGGGGATATGCCCGCACCACGGCCAGCAGGACAACTACCACCACCATGGTCAGGAGATACACAGAGAAGGGTGTTCCAACCGGATCCCCGAATTCTGATAACCATCCGCCCACGAGGGGGCCTGCGGCGCCACCTCCCACTGACGCAAGCAAGATGATACGCGCACAGAGAGTGGGCTCACCGGGCAGCAGATCCCTCAGTGCAGCCGCCCCGGCACCGAAGGATAAGGCGACCGCCAACCCGTGAAGCGCCCGTCCTGCAAGCAGCCCGGGGAGCCCCGAGGCAAAGAGAAGAACCGTGGCGGCTACTATCCCAAGCGCGAGGCTTGCGACCAGCACTACCCGCCGGCCCATGTACTCAGACCAGTGACCGAAGAGAGGCAATCCCAAGACGACCGGCAGGACGTAGGCTACAAAGGCTGCTGTGATAGCGCCGTTGCCCAGCATCATGCGTTCCTGGAACAAGGGAAAAAGCGGGGTCATCAGATTGGTGCCCAGGGGGAGCAGGCCGATGCCAAGAGCGGCGAGCCCGACTCGTACCGCATGAGGTGCGTCCCACCCCCGAGGCGTAGGGTTGGGACGGAGCAGGAACTCCCGGGCAAGGTTCAGCGGCATTTATGTTCTCAATGTTCGATTCGGCCTGGTTTAGCTGGTACGGGTTACCGTCTCCAAATGCTGTAACACATGCCAGTAGGCCCGCCCCGTGGCTTCTGTCATGCCCTGCTCACAGGTTCGGTTGAGCGAGGCATAGGCGTCGTACTTCCCAGACTTGATCTCGGCGGCCTCTGCTGCAGTGGCAGAGGCTGTCAGCTCGGGATGCAGCATCCCCCGGTCACCTGCGTAAGCGCAGCAGCCCCATTCTTTGGGAAGAACAACTTCAGTAGCTACTGCCTGCGCCACCTTCTCCAGCGCCCCCGTTATGCCCAGATGGATCGAGGAGCATGTTGGATGAACAGCCAATGAGTTAAAGGGCTTGGAGACTGTCAGGTGGGGAAGGACGGTGTCTGCGACGAATTCCACCGCATCAACGAACCGGAGCTTGCTGTATTCCGGTGACCCCTCGGCGAGCTCACGCATGGCTCCTAGTCCTTCCGTGCATGACGATGCGTCGCAGACCACCGGCAGCCGGCCATGATCCGTTGCCTCCCATAGCATGCTGAGCGTTCGGGGTGCCATTGTTCGGTATCCAGAGGGTAAACCCTTTGACTTCCATGGTGTCCCGCAGCAGGCACTGTCGATCCCGTCCGGGATGGTGATCGCCACGCCTGCTCGTTCGCATAACGCGAGGAAGGCCTCAGAGACAGACATCCCCGTCCCGTCGGGTGTGCCGAACATGCTGGATACACAGGCGGGGAAGAATACAGCCGTAGCAGCCTCGTCCCGGTGCGCTGGCCGGGCGCGCCCACCGCCAGGCAGCAGGTCTTGGTACTGAGGAACGTGTTCTGAACCGAGGACGGCGCGGCCAACTTTAGTTACCGCCCGAGGCAACGCTGGTGGCATCGCATTCGCCACGCTGAGCCCCACGCCAGCCACGCGGGTCGTTGTTCCCCAAACCGACGCGGCAGCCCCCCAAACCCTATCGGCCACAACGGAGTGGTTTTCCTCACGCAGGCGACGAACGAGATCCCCGGTGTTGATGTTCACCGGGCACGCCGTGGCGCACATGCCGTCCACAGCGCAGGTCTGCAAGCCCTCGTAGTCATAATCCTCCCGCAGTCTCCGCGCCAGTTCTTCATCACCGTTGGCTTCCGCAGCCGCGATCTCCCGGCGCCCGACGATGCGCTGTCGCGGCGTGAGAGTGAGGTCTTTGGAAGGACATACGGGCTCGCAATAGCCGCACTCCACACACCGGTCCACCTCTTCTTCTACGGATGGCGCGGTTTTGAGATTATCGAGATAGGAGCGCGGATCATTGCTTAGGACCACCCCGCGGTTGAACGCATTGCGCGGATCAACAAGGGCCTTGAGTTCGCACATGACCTCGTACAGTTCGTCCCCGTACTGCCGCTGAACGTACGGAGCCATGATCCGGCCCGTCCCGTGCTCGGCCTTCAACGATCCTCCGTGATCCAGGATGAGCTGAACCATCTCCTCAGTAAACTGCTCGTACCGCTTCAAGGACCCTGCGTCACCGAAGTCTTCGTTCAGCATGAAGTGGACGTTGCCGTCCTTGGCATGGCCGAAAATCACCGAATCCTCGTATGCGTGCCTATCGAAGAGCCGGGTGAGTTCCCGGCACGTTTCGCCCAGAACCGCCACGGGAACAGCGATGTCTTCGAGCAAGGCGTTGGACCCACTGGGCCGGTTCCCGGCAACTGTTGCATACAGGCCCTTGCGGACCTTCCATAGGGCCGCACGTTCCCGGGGCGCATCGGTAAGCGTCGCGGGGGTAGTGAGGTTCAGTCGCGCGAAAAGTCGTTCAGCCCCAGCGATCCGGTCCCGTAGTTCCTGATCGTCACGTCCCTGATACTCCACCAGCAATGCTGCGTGCTCCTGCACACTAATCGCCGCCATTCCGGCAGGGGCTTGACCAGTGCGCTGAGCCATCCGCAGGGATGTTGCATCCAGCAGTTCCACGGTGGCAGATTGCACGTCTACCAGGTCCGGAACGATGCTCGTTGCACTCATCAGGTCCGGGAAGACGAGCAGCCCTGTGGCCACCTTAGGCATGACCTCAACCGTGCGGAAGACTGCCTCCGCCACAAAACCCAGCGTGCCCTCGGAGCCGATCAAAAGGTGCTCCAAAATGCGCACCGGTTCCTCAAAATCAAGGAACGCATTGATCCCATAACCCATAGTGTTCTTCATGGAAAACAAACGGCGCAGGGTCCTCACGGATTCCGCATTCTCGTGCACCCGCCGTCGGAGGCCCAATAAACCCGCGTGCAGCTCCGGCTCCCGCTCGCGGAAGATGCTGTCTGCCCCCGTATCGGCCGTATTCACCACTGTGCCGGAAGGCGTCACGAAGGTCATGGACTCCAGAGTCCGGTAGGTGTTGAACTCCGTACCACAATGCATTCCTGAAGAGTTGTTCGCCACCACGCCGCCGATGGTGCAGGCCGACTCGCTCGCCGGATCCGGACCCAGCTTTCGCCCGTACTGCGCCAGCCGCTGATTAACTTGTCGTACAGTCGCTCCTGGTTGGACGCGGACCCGGTGACCGGCATCCAGGACCTCAATCTTCCGAAAGTTCCGTCGGGTGTCGACCAGGACTTGATCCGAAACCGACTGGCCCGACAGTGAGGTGCCGCCGGAACGGAACGTCAGTCCCAGTCCGTGGCGGTCAAGGACCCGAAAAAGCTCACCCATGTCATCCACTGAACCGGGACGGACGACAGCGCGGGGCTGGAGAAGATAGTGGGAAGCGTCGTGGGCAATCGCCCGACGTTCGAGTTCCGACTCCACTACCGACCCGGGACCTCCCCATGTCCCGAGGTCCTGCAACAACGCCTGGTCCTCAGTGCGGGGAGGTCCCTGCGGCCGATGCGGCGAGTGGATAAGAGTCATCGTTGAGTTCCTCAATAGGTATGAGCTCGGAATGTTGGCAGGACGTACCTGCCTGTTAGAAGCCACGGCGCGAGGTGGGTCTGCCGCCCTTTCCACTATGCCCGGGACTGCACCTGGACAGCACCCGACTTCAGACGAAACACCGAAAGGAAAGTTGCTCCACCTGTAGCGCCCTTTTGATCGTCTGGCTTGCGAAGATTAGGTCCCGGAGTGAAGAGCCCCTGCGTTAATCCGCCCGAGCGCTGCTAAGCGACAGGTTTCCCCGTCTGCCCGTCGAGCGCCTACATGATTTCGATTTTGCTGCCCACGAAGCGTTCACGCGAAACGGTTGGAAGACAAAGTAAATAGTAGGAACCCCTAGTAATTACTAGGAAGTCCTAGTATATTCGTTCTGGGGTCAAATACGACGTAGCTCAAGGAGGAGGAAGGTCCGATGAAAATCATCGTGCTGGTGAAGCAGGTGCCCGATACTGCAGAGGAGCGAAGGTTCGACCCGGCAACCGGCCGCGTGGACCGAGACGCAACCGAACGGGTGGCCGACGAGATAAATGAGCGCGCCCTCGAGGTAGCCCTGCGCCTGAAAGACGTGGATAAGAAGACCGAGGTTGTAATTCTGACGATGGGCCCTGCCGATGCCACTCAGGCGCTCCGCAAAGCCCTTTCCATGGGTGCAGATTCTGCGGTCCATGTTGTTGATGACCGGTTGGAGGGGGCTGACATCGCCCGAACAGCCGAGGTGCTGGCTGCAGCGGCTAAGCAGACCGGGTTTGATCTGCTCGTCGCTGGCAACGAGTCCACGGACGGTCGCGGCGGCGTTATACCGGCGATGATCGCCGAACATCTTGGACTGCCGTCGTTGCCCTCGCTGAATACGGTCGAAATTGACGTTGAGTCCGTTACCGGCGAGGTGGGTATCGAGGAGGGCATCCTGACTGTGCGTTCATTGCTTCCGGCGGTAATTTCTGTGACGGAGCGGGTGGCCGAAGCCCGCTTCCCCAACTTCAAGGGCATCATGACCGCCAAGCGGAAGCCTTTGGTCACTTTGAGCCTCGATGATCTGGGGCTGCGGAGTGCCGGTCCGGCAACCGTAGTGCTCGCCACGTCCGAACGGCCAGCCCGCGCTGCCGGTAAGAAAATTTTCGACGACGGCAACGCCGGTTCTGAGCTTGCCGAATTCCTGGCCGCCGGCCGCCTGATCTGAGCGAGGAAAACCTATGTCAAACGTACTGGCACTCATTGAAACGTCGCCCACCGGTGACATCGGGGGCAGCGCAGCGTCCGTCCTTGCGGCCGCCTCTAAGCTCGGCACTCCGATCGCGGTTCTGACTGTGAAACCCGGTCACGGTGCTGGTCTCATCTCCCAGCTTGGCGACTTCGGCGCCCAGCATGTTTATGTCGCCGAAAGCGCCCAGACCGGCGCGATACTGGCGGCCCCCCAAGTTGCCGCGTTGGCCGAGGCCTCCCAGGCATTCTCTCCCGTTGCGGTCATAGCCGCGAACTCGGTGGAGAGCAGGGATATCGCTGCCCGCTTCGCCGTTCGTTCCGGCGCGGGCCTGCTGGCCGATGTTGTCGACGTCGCACTCTCCGCTGATGGCACCACCGCCTCCCACTCGGTGTTCGGTGGTGCCTACCACGTCCAGGCAGCTGTCCCACGAGGCCCTGCAGTTATCACGCTGCGGCAGGGCGCACTGGATGAGCGTGCCCCGGCCGGTGCACCAGAGGTTACCACCGTATCGCTGGACGTCGAGACCGGCGCTGCAGCAGTAATCGAGCAGGTTCACCCGCCTGCCGCAGATTCGGGACGGCCGCCACTGCACGGCGCGTCGACCATAGTCTCTGGTGGCCGCGGTCTGGGCTCGAAGGAGAGCTTTGTTTTGGTCGAGCAGCTTGCCGATGCGCTCGGGGGTGCCGTGGGTGCCTCCCGTGCGGCAGTTGATGCAGGCTTCATTCCGCAAAGTTCCCAGGTCGGGCAGACCGGCATCACGGTCTCGCCGCAGCTCTATGTGGCGTTGGGAATTTCCGGCGCGATCCAGCACCTGGCCGGTATGCAGACGGCCAAGACCATTGTGGCAATCAACAAGGACGAGGACGCCCCCATCTTCGACGTCGCAGACTTCGGCATTGTGGGCGATGTCTTCACCGTTGTGCCCCAGCTGATCGAAGCCCTCAAGGCCCGCAGCAACTAGCGCTTCCCCTCCCCGGCCGGAAGCGGCGGGGGAGGGGAGTTCCACGGAAAGGTACCAAGGATATGACGACGACGAAGAAGCTGGCCAAGGTTTCCAAAAACAAGCCGACCAAGCTGGCCGCGATCGTGGTGGCCGCTGTCCTGGCACTGCTCGTGGTGGTGCTCGTTGCTCAATGGATGCGAACACTCCCCGCCGTCCAGTGCTTCATGGCAGACTACCCGGGACACACGGAGCTGCCCGCCGGCGCCCCGACAGGGCTACCGGCATGGCTGGGGTGGCAGCATTTCCTCAACGCCTTTTTCATCCTGCTGATTATCCGCTCGGGCTGGCAGGTCAGGACAATCACCCGGCCTAAAGCGAACTGGACCAGGAACAACAAGGGCCTGATCCGGACAAAGAACCCGCCGTCAAAAATTAGCCTGGACCTGTGGTTTCACTTGACCATGGATGCGCTGTGGGTACTTAACGGCATCGTCTTCATGGTGCTGCTCATGGCCACGGGACAGTGGATGCGCATCGTACCGACCAGCTGGGACATCATTCCGAATGCCTTGTCCGCGGCCCTGCAATACGCGTCACTGAGCTGGCCTACCGAAAACGGCTGGCTCAACTACAACGCACTTCAGGTGCTGGCATACTTCACCACCGTTTATATTGCCGCTCCGCTGGCTCTGGCCACTGGGCTGCGTATGTCGGGTGCGTGGCCCAAGAACGCCGTGAAGCTTAACAAGGTGTATCCGATTGAGCTTGCCCGCGCTATCCACTTCCCAGTGATGCTCTACTTTGTCTTTTTCATCATCGTGCACGTGACCCTTGTCTTGGCCACGGGAGCACTGCGCAATCTAAACCATATGTATGCCTCCCGCGACGACGGCAGTTGGGTGGGCTTTTGGATCTTCGCAGCTTCGCTGGCGGTCATGATCGCCGCCTGGTTCCTGGCCCGACCTCTGTTCTTGCGCCCTGTCGCCTCCCTGACAGGCAAGGTTTCACGCTAGCGGCCAGGCCGCCTGCCGATACGGCTTCGCCCTCGGGTGCGGCTACATAATTGACCACCATCAGCTCGGAAGGGCGAAAGATGTTTGAACTTAATGAAGACCAGCAAGCGATGGTCGAGATGGTGCGGGACTTCACGACTGAAGCCCTGGCGCCCAATGCAGCAAAATGGGACGAAAGCAAGCATTTCCCCGTGGACGTGCTCCGGGAGGCCGGTTCCCTGGGGATGGGCGGCATCTACGTACAGGAGAAGTTCGGCGGTTCCGGGCTCACGCGCAGTGACGCGGTGCTGATTTTCGAGGAACTGGCCAAAGGTGACACGACGATCGCGGCGTATATCTCCATCCACAACATGGTGGTGTGGATGATCGATACCTTCGGCAACGATCAGCAGCGCGCGCAGTGGGTTCCGCAGTTGGCCTCGATGGAGGCACTGGGCAGCTACTGCCTCACCGAACCCGGTGCAGGCTCGGACGCTGCCGCGCTCAGCACCAAGGCGGTCCGTGACGGGGACGAGTACGTGCTCAATGGGGTCAAGCAGTTCATTTCCGGTGCGGGAGCTTCGAGCTTTTATATCGTCATGGCCCGCACCGCCGACACCGGTGCCCGGGGCATCACCGCAATCGTGGTCCCTGCCGACACGCCCGGACTGTCCTTCGGAGCCAACGAGAAGAAAATGGGCTGGAACGCGCAGCCTACCCGCCAGGTCATTCTTGAGAACGTTCGCGTCCCGGTCGCCAACCGGCTGGGCGAGGAAGGCAGCGGCTTCGGGATTGCTATGAAGGGGCTTAACGGCGGCCGCATCAACATGGGTGCCTGCTCGCTGGGCGGCGGCCAGGCCGCCTTGGACCAGACCGTGGCCTACCTCAAACAGCGTTCTGCCTTCGGGGGACCGCTGATTAACCAGCAGGCACTGCTATTCCAACTCGCTGACATGGACACCGAGCTTGAAGCCGCGCGGACGTTGCTGCGCCGGGCCGCCGATGCGCTGGACCGGGGCTCCGTGGACGCCGTCAGACTCTGCGCGATGGCCAAGCGGGTTGCCACGGACGCCGGTTTCAACGTCGCCAATACCGCCATCCAACTTCATGGCGGGTATGGATACCTGTCCGAGTATGGCATCGAAAGGATCATGCGGGACCTGCGGGTCCATCAGATCCTGGAAGGCAGCAACGAGATCATGCGGCTCATTGTCGGCCGGATGCTGGCGGAGGGGTAGACAGTGCAAAACGAAGCAATGCAGAACGACGAAATCCGACTCAGACGCGACGGTCGCCTGGGCCACATTATTCTGAACCGGCCCAAGTCCATGAACGCACTGACCCACGGCATGGTCAAAGCGATGACGGCGGCGCTGACGGAATGGGAAAATGACGACAGCGTCTCGACCATTCTCCTGACCGGGGCCGGCGAAAGGGGGCTCTGTGCAGGCGGGGACATCGTGGCCATCTACCATGACGCCCTGGACGGCGGACATGAAACCGCCAGTTTCTGGGCCGACGAATACAAGCTGAATGCCCTGATCGCCCGGTACCCGAAGCCCTATGTGGCCGTGATGGACGGGGTGGTGCTCGGCGGCGGAGTCGGCGTCTCGGCCCACGCCTCGGTGCGGATAGTGACGGAGAGGACGAAACTTGGCATGCCGGAGACCGGCATCGGCTTCGTCCCCGACGTCGGCGGCACCTTTCTGCTTTCCCGCGCTCCGGGCGAGCTGGGCACCCATGTAGCGCTGACTGCGGGCACCATCACCGGGCAGGACGCCATCGCGCTGGGACTGGCGGACTACTACGTCACCAGTGACAAGCTGCCCGCGCTGGTACAGGCACTGGCCCATGGGGAGGCCCACCCAACGGTCCAGGCATTCGCGGCGAACTACTATCCGCCGTCGCCACTCGCAGAGGAACGAGCGTGGATTGATGAATGCTACGCATTCGACGACGTCCAGGCGATTCTCGATGCCCTCCAGCACGCATCGGCACCGGCAGCACGGGATGCGTCAGAGCGTATCCGCGCCAAGTCACCTACAGCACTGCAGGTAACACTGGAATCGCTCCGCCGGGCACGCCGTCTTTCCCTGCTTGAGGAAGCACTCGACCAGGAATACCGTGTGTCCCTTCGTTGCCTGGCCGGCAGGGATTTCCCGGAAGGCATCCGGGCGCAGGTCATCGACAAGGACCGCAGCCCCCGTTGGTCTCCGCCGTCCCTGACCGAAGTCTCAACGGACGCGGTCGAAGCCTACTTTGCCGACCTGGGCCCGGCGGAACTGGGCCTCGCCGGGGCTGCCGTTCAACAGTCCAACAAGTAGGCCCCTTTCAACGCACCGACTCATCAAGCCACAGTAGGAGAAGTGTTTAATGACTGAACAGATAGCCTTCATAGGACTGGGCCATATGGGCCTTCCCATGGCCATCAACCTCGCCAGGGCCGGGTACACGGTCACGGGCTTTGACCTGGTGCCCGCCGCCTTGGCACAGGCCCGGGACAACGGCGTGAGCGTCGCATCGTCCGCCGCGGCAGCAGCCAAGGACGCAGACGTGATCATTACGATGCTGCCCGCAGGCCGGCACGTCCTAGCAGCCTATGAGGGCGAAACCGGTCTTCTGACGGCGGCCAGGCCGAACAGCCTGTTCATTGATTGCTCCACTATCTCCGTCGAGGATGCACGCTCGGCCCATGACCTCATCACGTCGGCAGGTCACCACGGGTTGGACGCCCCGGTCTCCGGGGGAGTGGTTGGGGCGGCGGCCGGAACTCTGACGTTCATGGTTGGTGGAAACGAGGAAGACTTTGCAACAGCGAAACCTGTCTTGGAAGCGATGGGCAAGCGCCTGGTGCACTGCGGTACCCCAGGGGCGGGACAGGCTGCCAAGGTCTGCAACAACATGATCCTTGCCGTCTCCATGATCGCGGTATCTGAAGGCTTCGTACTGGGGGAGCAGCTGGGATTGTCGCATCAGGCCCTCTTCGACGTCGCCGCCAACGCCACCGGCCAATGCTGGGCCCTGACCACCAACTGCCCGGTGCCGGGCCCAGTAGCTACCAGCCCGGCCAACCGCGGCTATCAGCCCGGGTTCGCAGCCGCCCTCATGGCCAAAGACCTGGGCCTGGCTGCACACGCTCTGGAAAGCACCGGCGTCGATGCCCGGCTCGGTGCGATGGCCGAAGAAATTTACCGTCACTTCGCCGAAGGAGAAGGCGGGCAGCAGGACTTCTCCGCAATCATCAACGAGATCCGGGCGAACTCGAAGACAAAGGAAGCAGTATGAGCGCTCACCAGAACATCCTTGTCAAGATCCAGGGCCGCGTTGGCATCATCACGTTAAATCGTCCTGAGGCCTTGAATGCCCTCAACGATGAGCTCAGCCGGGAGCTGTTGGCGGCAGCCCAGGAGTTCGACCGTGATCCTGACGTGGGGGCGATTATAATCACGGGCTCCGACCGGGCCTTCGCTGCGGGGGCCGACATCAAGGAAATGGCCCCCAAGTCCTACACCGACATGTACTTGGAGGACTGGTTTGGCGTGTGGGACCAGGTGGCTAAGGTCCGCACCCCGATGATCGCAGCGGTCGCAGGGCACGCCTTGGGCGGCGGATGCGAGCTGGCAATGATCTGCGACATCATCATCGCCGCAGACAACGCCAAGTTCGGCCAGCCGGAAATCAAGCTGGGCGTGATTCCAGGGATGGGCGGCTCCCAGCGCCTTACCCGGGCCATAGGCAAGGCCAAGGCCATGGAGATGGTGCTTACTGGAAGGACCATGGGGGCCGATGAAGCCGAAAGGTCCGGACTCGTCGCCCGGGTAGTTCCGGTTGCAAACCTGGTGGATGAGGCTCTCGCTACCGCCGCAACGATCGCCTCCATGTCGAAGCCGGTTGCCATGCTTGCGAAGGAAGCCGTCAACGCCGTGTTCGAGGGGAGCCTTGCCGAAGGTGTCCGTCTGGAACGCCGGCTCAATCATTCCTGTTTCGCCACGGAGGACCAGAAAGAGGGGATGAACGCTTTTATCGAGAAACGCTCCCCGGATTTCAGTCACCGGTAGCTCCACCGTCTCCACAATAAGCCAGCGTGCCCTTCACGAGGCGCCAAAGAATTCTGAATGCGAGGAAGCATGACTGAGGTAAGCGTGTCCCCCACCATAGGGTTGATTGTGGGAGACAGAGATCAATTGATGTGGATTGACGGCGAGCGGACCGAGGCGGCCACCGGGGAGTGGCGCGAGGTCGAGAATCCCGCGCTCCGGGATACCGTCATTGCCAGGGTGCCATCGGCAGGGGCTGAAGACGTGGACCGGGCCGTCACCGCATCGCGGAGGGCGTTTCCGGGATGGCGCGCCCAGCACTTCACGGAGCGGGCCCGCGCACTGTCCCGGATCGCCGACGATATCGAAGCCCGGGCCGAGGACTTCGCCCGGCTGACCGCCCTGGACACCGGCAACGCACTGCGCACGCAGGCCCGTCCGGAGGTAGCTACCCTGGTGGCCCTGTTCCGCTACTTTGCCGGCATCACCGGGGAAGTCAAGGGCACCACCCTGCCCGCGGGTGACAACCAGCTACAGTACACCCGGCTGGAGCCCCTGGGCGTCGTCGCCTGCATCCTGCCGTGGAATTCACCGCTGATGATCGCCGGTTTCAAGGTCCCCGCCGCCCTGGCCGCGGGCAACACAGTGATCTTGAAGGCAGCCGACGACGCTCCACTGACCATCCTGTTGCTCGCCGAAATCTGCAACCGGCACCTGCCTGCCGGTGTCGTCAACGCCCTCACGGGCCGCGGCAGTGTCATCGGCTCTGCCTTGGCACAGCACCCTGGTGTGGACAAAGTTTCCTTCACAGGTTCCACTGAAGTGGGACGCGGTGTAGCGCGGGACGCCGGGCAGCGTCTCGCCCACGTGTCCCTGGAGCTGGGCGGCAAGAACCCCTCCATCGTCTTCCCCGACGCTGTCGACGACGAGCTGATAGACGGTCTGCTCGCAGCCTCCCGCTTCACGCGCCAGGGCCAAAGCTGCACCGCCGGCTCCCGGTTGTTCCTTCACGAGGACGTCTACGACGAGGTGCTCGATCGGCTGGTAGCCAAGCTCGGTGCCCTGAAGGTGGGCGACCCTCTGGACGAGGCCACGGACATGGGCGCCATCATCAACAACAGCCAGTTCACCCAGATCAGCCAGTACCTCGACGAGGGACGCGCCAGCAAAGACCTGCAAATTGCGCTGGGCGGTAACGTCCCGGCCGATGGCCCGCTGACCGAGGGCTACTACCATCTGCCGACTGTCTTTGGCGGCGCCCGGAACGACTTCCGCCTCGCGCAGGAGGAAATTTTCGGACCCGTCCTCGTGGCTATACGGTGGAAAGACGTTGACGACGTCGTCCGCATGGCCAACGACACACACTTTGGGCTTGCCGCCTACGTGTGGAGCCGGAACCTGGACAACGCGCTCAACACCGCCCACCGCGTGGAAGCCGGCTGGGTCCAGGTTAACCAGGGCGGCGGCCAAGTGGTGGGGCAGTCATATGGTGGCTACAAACAGAGCGGCATCGGCCGGGAGGTCTCCCTCGAGGGTATGATCGCGGGCTTTACCCAGACCAAACAAATCAACGTCAAGCTGCGGGGCTGACCATGACTGAATCAACCGCAACAGCCGGACCCCTGGCCGGCATTATAATCCTGGATCTTAGCCGCGCTCTTGCCGGGCCCTTCGCCACTGCTCTCCTGACCGACATGGGCGCGGCCGTTATCAAGGTTGAGAGCATCAAGGGCGGGGACTCAACCAGGTCCTGGCCACCCTTCGAAAATGAGCACAGCCTTTATTTCGACTCCACCAACCGGGGAAAGTCATCCCTTGCCTTGGACTTCTACAGCCCGGAGGGCCAGCGGGTGCTACGTCAGCTGGCCTTGCAGGCCGACGTTCTCGTGGAGAATTTTCGTCCGGGCGTCCTTAGCGACATAGGACTGGATCCGGCAGCGCTGCGGGCCGATAAACCGGAGTTGATTATCGCCTCAGTAAGCGGCTTTGGCACCTCAGGTCCCCTGAGCCAGGCCGCGGGCCTTGACCAGGTTGCTCAAGGCATGTCTGGTCTGATGTCCATCACTGGTGCGGATTCGGAGAATGTTTACCGCGTGGGGGTCCCCGTCATCGACATGTACGCAGGCGTGTTCATCGCGTTCGGCATCGCCTCGGCGTTGGCCGGCAAAGAACGCAACGGAAACGGTATGGAAGTTTCGACCTCGCTTCTGGAGTCAGCGCTGGCCATCTCGTCCTTCCAGGGCCAGCGGTACCTCAGCACCGGCGAAGTACCCGTACCGCAGGGCAACAATCACCCGGTACTGTCACCTTACGGCGTTTTCAAAACCGCCGACATCCCGGTGATCATCGCCGTCGGGAACGACAAACAATGGCGACAGCTCTGCACGCTGGTAGGTGATCCCGCACTGGCCGATGAACGTGAGTATCTCACCGGCCGCGACCGCACGGCACACCGGGACGCCCTCACAGCTCGTCTGGAAAAGCTGCTGGCATCACGCCCGGGCAACGAGTGGGTGCAGATGTTCCGGGCCGCGAAAATCCCTACCGGGCCAATTTACAACTACCGCGAAGTCTTCGATGACCCGCAAGTCCAAGCCCTGGACATGGTCAAGAACGTCACACGGCACGACGGCTCACACCTGCCACTCTTGCGGGGACCGCTGGCCATCAACGGGGAAGGCACACCCATCCGCAAGCCCCCTCCGGCGTTAGGCGGGGACACCCGACGGGTGTTGGAGAGCTTAGGGCTCAACGAGGAGCAGATCACCGGGCTCCTTGAGGCCGGAGTAGTGAGGGAAGCTCTCGTTCCGCAGGAGGCGCCGCTATGAAAACCGCGAGGGAGGACACTGTGACCGGAACCCTCCGGGTCGAATACAACGGTCCCGTGGCAACGATCGTGCTGGACAACGAGCGCCGGCGGAATGCTATGACAAAGGATATGTGGCAGCAGTTCCAACCCGTACTCCAGCATCTGGCCGACAAGGAGTCGGTCAAGGTCGTGGTGGTACGTGGGGCGGGGGAGCACTTCTCCGCCGGAGCAGACATCAGTGACCTCAAAGACATCCTTCACGATCCCGACACCGGCCGCCACGACGGCGGCCACGTCAGTGCCGGCGAAAATGCCCTGGCCAGCTTCCCGAAGCCGACCATCGCGGCCGTCGATGGTTACTGCATCGGCGGCGGCTGGCAGATCGCAGGTGCCTGCGACATTCGGCTCGCCACCGACCGGTCGACATTCGGCATTACCCCGGCGAAGGTTGGCATCGTCTATCCGCTGTCAGGAATTGAAAGGCTCGTCAGGCTGGCTGGGCCGGCGACGGCGAAATACCTCCTCTTCAGTGGAGACTTCATACCGGCCGCGGAAGCAATGTCCTTGGGCCTCCTGGCACGGGTGATACCTCACTCAAACTTCTGGACGGAAACCACGGCATTGGCCGAGCGTCTGGCCTCCCGCTCGCAGCTATCCATCCAAGCGATGAAAGACATCGTGGACATCATCTCCCAAGGCCGAGACGGCCTGGGAGAGGCCAACGCCGCGTGGCAACGTGAAATGGTCCTCAGCGGAGAGCCCGAAATCGGCATAGAGGCCTTCCTCGGAAAGAAAACTCCCGAATTCAAGTGGACGCGACGCGATTCCCGGCTCTTCGAGCTCTAGGTGCGTTCCCGCCATTCTGCTCGAGCTGCCCGCCGGGACGTCACTCGTCGTCCAGGCGGGCATTTTCGTCGAAGTCGCCCGCCTGGCGCCGGAACCGACCAAGTGTTGTGATCAGGCCGTCAACCTCCTCAACGGTAAATCCGGTCCGGGTAAATACCTCCGCGTTCAGGTCCTTGGTAGCTGCCAGGACGACTTTCCGGCCCTCAGCGGAGATTTGCACCAAGGTCGCTCTGCCGTCCGTTGGATGAGCGACCCTGTCCACGAGCCCGGCCTGCTCCAACCGGTTGACCGCACTTGTCACGCTCGTGGGATGAACCTGCAAACGTGCGCTGGCCTTGGCCATCGGCAGCGACCCGTTCCTGGTGAAGCTGAGCAGCGCCAGCAGTTCATAGCGGGCAAACGACAACCCATGCGGTTTGAGCACCGCTTCTATACGGCCAAGCAGGATCTGCTGGGCCCGCATCAGAGCAGTGACTGCAGCCATGCCGTCTGCGGCGTCGGCCCACCCGTGCTCCTGCCAATGACGCCGCGCCTCCGCTATCGGGTCCTTGAGCAGGGGAAAGGTACCCGACACATCATCTCCTAGGTTTGGGCCAGCTATGGCAAAGAACTCGCCATCAACCATTCTCTCATTTCGTTGCTCAATCCATTGGAGGTGGCGTCAGCACCGTGATGTCCGCTGGAGCGCTGGAGTCGCATGTGCAGCATTTCCAATGCTAAGGAAGCATGTGTTGATCGAAGCGTCTCGCTGGCTCAAAGTGCAAGGTTGAGTTGGTGAGGCACCACGTCCTGCTGCGCTTTGGCCGGAACGGGGGTGGTCTGCGGACGATAACTCCGGTCTCTCCCAAGGTTCTGCACCCGACGATGGGCACCTTCCGCGCTACCCCGTGTACTGGTGCCTGCCCTCGCTGTTCCCCGCGGCAGCGGCGCGATTGCTGGGACCCCGGCTAATCCAACCCCAGGCCGAATTTCTTGGAATCAGACGATCCGACTTGGGAGGCTAGCAGTTGAAGATCTTGAAGCACAAGGCGTTTTGCAAATCGCCTTTTATCGGGACCGCGACGCCACTTTCTAGCTGCGTTGCCTCTTTGTGGCGGCCGTGCTTCGGAAAATGCACCGTCTTTTGGGCTCGGGCTTTCACGATGTGCCAGAGGGTCATAAAAAATCGGATCACACATTTGTTCTCCTCAAATCATCTTGAAGATGGCAAGCAATTACCAGGGGAGCAGTACTTACTAAAAGCTATGCTCTGGGCCCGGGAATTGACCGGTACGGACTTCTTGGGCGAAGGCTTTGGCGATTTCGGAAAGTGAGGAGCGCAGGTCCGCGTACTGCTTCACGAATCTAGGCAACTTTCCGGTGCGTAGCCCCGCCATGTCCTGCCAGACGAGAACCTGTCCAGTCGTCGAGCTTCCAGCCCCGATGCCTATGGTCGGAACCGGCACCGCAGCGTCAACGGCCGCCGCAGTAGCCGCGGGTACCATCTCCATGAGTATGCAGAAGGCCCCTGCCTCTGTAAGAGCCACTGCATCGTCGATTAGCCGCTGCCCGTCGTCGCCCTTGCCTTGAACTCGATAGCCACCAAGGGCATGTTCGCTCTGAGGAGTGAAGCCGATGTGAGCCATCACCGGGATGCCTGCCTCAACCATGGACCTGACGGACTCTGCGTAGAAGCCGCCGCCTTCGATCTTTACTGCGTGCGCCAGCCCTTCTTTGAGGAATCTGATACCCGTGGTAACGGCCTGCTGCGGGGACACTTCATAACTGCCGAATGGAAGGTCGGCGACTACGAGGGCACGCTTGGCGGAACGGGAAACGGCCCGACAGAGCGGAAGGAGCTCGTCAACAGTAACCGGCAGGCTCGTCTCGTTGCCGAACACGTTGTTGGACGCCGAATCGCCCACGAGGAGCACTTCAATGCCGGCCTCGTCGAAAATTTCTGCCGTGTATTGGTCGTAGGCCGTCAGCATAACGAAACGCTCGCTGTTATCTTTCGCCTGCTGCAGGTAATGCGTACGGATCCGTCCAGCCGGTTTTGCGCCGGTGTCGGAGGTCGAACGACTGCGTGTGCTAGCGCCGACTCCGTATGGAGCGGGAAGCTCAGCGGCGCCGGGAGCACGAGTGCTGGTGCTATCCGCCATGAGGGTCACCTTCGACTTTCTTGCCTATGTTTGTAAGGGGGTCTGTTACAGCGCGGAGAAGCGGTCTTACAGAGTCTGGGCCGAATCCACAAAGGGCACTGAGGTTTTCAGGGCATGCGGCGGGCGTACGAGTCCAGGTGTAATGCCTTCGGCGGGGTCATTGCCTAGATGGAGTACTTTGTTATGTTCGTCTACATGAACTACCCGGGGCTCATAGGCCCTGGCTTCCTCTGAGGTCATCTGTGAATAGGTAATCAGGATGACAATGTCGTTCTCCTGCACCAGGTGTGCTGCTGGCCCATTGATCCCAATCACACCCGAGCCACGTTCTCCAGCGATGGTATAGGTCTCCAAGCGCGCACCATTGGTCACGTCCACAATGGCTACCAGCTCGCCGGGCACAATATTTGAAGCATCAAGGAGGTCCAGGTCCACTGTGACTGAACCAACGTAATGGAGGTCAGCATGGGTGACAGTGGCACGGTGAATTTTAGACTTGAACATTGTCCGGTACATCAAAGCTCCAACCGATTTAGGGTCCCATGCGGCTCCAGCAGCCAGGGTCTGGTTTGACCATGGCATGTTTTCGGATATGATGCCGTCATCCGATCGCGTCGACATGTGGCAGCACGGCCGCCTTGATTCTTCTGAACTACAGTGGCCGTCAACGGACTCCCCACATCATTGTTTGTCGGGCTCAGCAATTCTCTTGAGGACCGCGACTAGTAGCCCCGGACCGTTAATGGGCAGTACCATCTTCTGGCCGTGTTCATCTTGGGGGAACTGTGAAATTCACGAAGGGGTGGACCCAGTCTTCACGAACTTACAAGCCCCCTTCTACCTTTAACTCCGGCTTAGTTCCAGGACGACGAGGAAACTTGTGGTTATGCGACTCTGGAAGGCAGGTAGACCCGCGTAGCTTATGTTCACTATGCCGTTGGGGAAAGGGCATGATCAGGTAGGCTTCCCTCCAGTTCCTGCTCGACCAACTCTTAGAACCAACCGTGTAGCAGCGCAGGAGCTGCCGCGCTGGACGAATCTGGACTTGTGTCCGTAAACGACCCGAGTCGCGGCCCTTCCACGAGGAGGATGCTCCCGCAGCCATCGAAAAGTTGTGTGGTCGTCTGAAAGAATTTTGAGGAGATTTTGTTATGGCCTACCAGCCGAACCGTGAGAAAGTGCTAGAGCTTGACGATGTTACTTTCCGCCGGGGGGAACGGTCCATCATAAGGGGAGTTTCGCTGTCCGTAAGCGCTGGAGAACAGTGGACACTTCTCGGCGCGAATGGAGCCGGAAAAAGCACGCTTATGGGGCTGTGCGGAGCTATGTCACACCCTAGTTCCGGGACGGTTAGGATCTTGGGCGAGCGACTCGGACGAGTGGAACTGCAGGCCCTTCGGCGGTTAATCGGTCACGTGAATCCGCGGCACCAGGTTCTCTCACCTCTCACGATTCATCAAGTTGTGCTGACAGGACTGACAGGCAGCAAAGAACTGCCTCAAAGATGGAATCCAACCCCGGAGGAATCAAACCGCGCGGACAGTCTTATAGAAGACATGGGTCTTACGAGAAAGGCTGGCTACCGCTGGTCTAACCTTTCCCAGGGGGAACGGGGACGGGTCCTCATAGCCCGGGCACTCATCTCCTCTCCGAAACTGCTGCTGTTGGATGAGCCATGCACTGGGCTCGACGTCGCCGCGCGCGAACAACTTCTGGAAACGATTTGCAGCCTTGGCAAGTCGCACCCCGAGATGGCCTCTGTCTTGGTTACTCACCATCTCGAAGAGCTGCCAACAACCACCAGTCATGCCTTGATAATCGCTGACGGGGTCGCGGTCGCAGCGGGGCCTGCGGCAAAAGTCATCACTACCGAGAACATCTCTACTGCTTTCAGACATCCGATCGAAGTGGAACACCGTTACGGTCGTTGGAGCGCTCGGGTCGATCGACGGCCGGGTCTACCCGCTTTTCCTGCGGAGGATGGAAATATGGTCCTGGCTGCTGCAAGTGGCTGGTGACTCACCGCCGAGGAACAAGCGAAGCACTTAAAAGAACCGCCGCTCAGAGACCCAGCACTTTGCTGGGAAGGAGCCGAGCGCCCCGCCAGGACTACGCTGCGGGCGCGGACATGTTGCTACCAGGGCTCTCCGTGCCTCGACGACGCCACTGCAGGGTAGCCAGGACCTCGAGTAGACATGCCCGCCGGCTGGACCCTGCGTACACCGTGCGGAGGTTTCGATGGAGGTTATCCCACCGGGCCGGGGGTCTGCCGGTGGTTGCCCAATCCCAGCCGCTCCAGATCCACGCGACGGCACCGGACCTTCTCGGTTCTTGGACATGGTCAAGGGGCCGTTCAAAACGCGTCTTCACGACCTGGCTGAAGGGCGCACGGATGCGTGGCGGGACGAGGTGGAGGTTGTGGCCATGGACGGGTTCTCCGGATTCAAAAGCGGCCGGCAGGAACTCCTTGACGCCGTCCCGGTCCTGGCCTCTTCCATCTCATCCGTCTGGCGGCAGACGGGCTCGACGTCTGCCGGCGGCGCGTTCGACAGGCAACATGCGGTCACCGCGGATATATGGAAACCTGCTCTCTAAAGCCCGCCGAACAATGCGGTCCGAGATCGATCTCCTGACTGACAAGCAACGTCAACGCTTTGAAGACGTGTTCTCCATCGACACCCATGTTGAGGTTGAGGCCAACCGGGGGGGGTGTATCAGCGAATGAGCGCCGGCTATAGGGCAGCCCGGGTCCAGGGAAAGAAGCTGATGCAGGCCGTGATCGGTTCCCTCAGCACAGGAGTTCCGGCCGCCCTCACTGAGCTCAATACCTTGGGACGAACCCTCAAACGTCGGTCCGACGACGTCTTGGCCTACCTCAACCGGCCCTGCACCTCGAACGGCCCCTCCGAAGCGAGTAATGGCCGCCGCCCCGAGCACCTACGCGGCTCCACACTCGGAACGAGGTGACCACCGCCAACATGGACCAAAGCGCGGCCAGCCATTCTGGCAAAATCAGATGATTCCACGAAGTCTTGACGTGACTCCTCGGTGAGGTGAGGTGACTATACGACATCGAATATTATGGGTTCGGGGCGTTCTTGAGCATCAGGAGCCCGCCGAAGGCAAGCTCCTTAAAGGCCTCGATAGGTATATGCCCAGCACTTCGTTCTCAACGAAGCAAGTTCAATTTACGGGCCAGGCATGGTGGATGACGATGCGGCGGTATGGCCGTTTGTGTTACTGGAACTGACTACCACCTCGCTTATTTGCTGGTGTTTTTGCCGCACACTGGGCTTCGATCAAGCGTCCCATGGGGTAGCGGGCGGGAATAACGCTCGCAGCTGGGAACTCGGAAGTTGTTGCCGACGTGGGAATGCAGCGTCGTGGCGAACCCGATAAAGGGATCAGCCGAGATATTACCAAGCGCATTCATCATGCTGGAGCTTCATCTAACTAGCTTTAAGCATCCAAGGGGCAGAAGTGAAAACGTAGTTCAACTCCTGGGACGGGGGCGAATTTCTCCTAATATTCACGCCGGAATAGAACTTCACCTCACCCCAGGGAGGAGACGCTTATGTGGTCAATTGCGAACAGACATCTTTGTCGTACAAGTCCTCCCAAATAGAAACCGCCGTGTACCCTTCGTATTTCTCATACAAGCTTCGGTGCGCAGCGCCTTCCTGACCTATCCATAGAATGTCAGCCGAAGGGGTGACTGCATCGACGAAACCTGTTCGGACAATCTTGCCGTCCTTCTTCACATGTACTCGTAGTCCAAGCAGATCTAACCAGTCAAATGAATTTTCCACTTACTTGCGCCTCCTTAACTTGGGGGTTTTATAAAGATTGGCCACAGAGCGCGGCTCGGCGTGCATGTGTCGCTCTAGTGCTGATGGCTTTGTATTCGCCCATCGAAGCACCTGGACTTTCTAACTGCTAAGAGGGTAGTTAGTCCTTAGACAAACCGGACGTAGAAAAGTAACGGCAAGGCTGATGCAGAATTTGTGAAACTTCCAGTGTCAATAGCCGGGACTGCTACGAGGTACCTTGTCCCAGGCACCTTGAAGCAGCCCTATGATTCTGGGGTAGGCAGACGGAGGTGCTACCGTGTTGAGGCTGTCACATCCCTTGTCCTGCGGGTTTTCAGAAAACCAATTTCGACGGCCTCGGTGCCGATCAGGGTCACACTTTGCTCGCCCAGCGCCGCAAAGACCCCGTCGATGAGTTTCACTGGGTCCTAGCGGCTGTGGTTTCTGGCCCAGGGCAGCACGTTGGACCGCCCGGCGGTGCGCAGTCCGGTGGGTCCGGAGTACTTGATGAACAGCTCCAGCACCAGGGATCGGGTCAGCACGGTTCCGGGGAAGCCACGCTCCAGGGCGGGGAAAATCTGCAGCTGCGGGGAGCGCAGGCGGTTGATCGCCCTGGTGCACTCATGGGTCAGATCGGCATTGAAGCCGGAAAGCACCGTCAACGCCGCGAGCACTTCGCTGTCCCGGTCAACAGCCCGGAGAGTGTGTGGCATCGCTCGTGCTGTCTCAGCAATGACGAACGCATCTCGGGCGTCCGGTTGGGCTTGCCGGGATACAGATCGGCGGCTTTCCGCATCGCGGGTCCCGGCAGGTAAGCCACGGTGTAACCGCAGTCCCGCGCCACGGCTATTGGCAGCGCGCCTATGGTGTTGTGTGCTGATCCACGATCACCAGCACCCTGCCGTGCTGCTGCAGGTCTGTGAACAGCTCCCGCAGCCGCGTCTCGTCCTGTGGCAACGGCTTATCAAAAACCCGTTCCCCCGCGGCGTTCTGAAGAGGTGCGCACGGCAGAAGAACGTCCTAAGCTCGATGTTAATGAAACGCTAACGTATCGATAACGGGAATGTCGTCATGGCACTACGAGATGGTCGGACCGTCGAGGATCTCGCGCGAGGGACGACACTGCAAGCGGCTCTCGAGCTGTTCGACTCGTGCGCTCCCGTCGTTGTCGAGCAGATGACCGGCTTCTGGCGCGGCGCGGGCCTGCCGACCGGGAACCCATTCGATGGTCTGCTCGAGTCCTTCGGATGGGTCGGCAAGCGCTTCGAGGACTCGGAGAACGCGCATCCGCTGGTGTTCGAGGACGCGCGCGGGCTGTTCAGCCTGGATCCTGCAGGTCTTCCCCTCTCGCTGGCCGTCCGGTTCAGCGGAGCCCTGCATTCGCCCGTCGTGTCGAGTGTTGCTCGGAAGGTGATGCGAGGGCGTCGCACTACGAAGCCCAAGGCTCGACTGCGAATGATCGAGTACCGCGGAGTGGTCAGCGGCACGATGGTCTACGACGCACTTCCCATCAACGACTACTTCCGTGCGCTCGGTGAGGACACCCTGATCGGCGCTATGGATATGCGAGTCCTGGAAGTGCCGTTCCTGTTCACACTCCGCCGCTCCGACTCCGCGGTGCGCGCCTGAGCCGGTCGCACAGACGGTGCCCTCGTAGTTGACGGACATCACGCGCAGGATCGCATGGGCGTCGAGGTCACCACGAGGCCGCCGGGCATGATCCCGGCGGAATGGAACGTCAGATCGACCGGGCCGAAGCGTTGCTCGGCGAGAGCTACGAGCTCGGCGGCGTAGTCAGGGTCGATGATGTCTCCTGCCAGCCCGATGTAGTCCGCATCCCGCGAGCGCAACTGGTTGACGCGCTCGTCCCGGTCGTCGCCCACGACGTGTGCTCCGCGCGCTCGCAGCCGGGCCACTTCGGCGGCACCGATTCCGCTGGCCGCTCCCGTCACGACGGCGGTGCGCACCGGAACCTGAGCAAAGACTCAAAGCCGTGCTGCCGGGCATGCGCTCACGAGGTTACGGACAGATCGTCTTACTCGGGTCCCTGACCGGCAACGTTCCCAGCCGAGGTTTTGGCGCATACTCCTCCAGCAAAGCCGCGGTCAACGCGTTCGTCGAGACGCTCGCGTACAAGGAGAAGGCGCACGGGATCCAGGTCCTTCTCGCCGCCCCGAATGCAGTCAAGACCCCGCTTCTCACCCAGGCGACCGGCGGCCCAAAGCTCATTGCCCTCTCGCCACCAAGGAGAAGTTACCGCTGATGATCCCCACCGACTCCGTTTTGGACACCATCGAGACCGGCCTCGCTCGAAAGAAGACAGTAGCGGTACCCGGCGGACGTGCCATGCACGCGCTGCCGCGCCTGTTCCGAGTGCCGCCTGGTCTCTCGCAGCGAGAATGCGTGTATGAGCGCCGCCGCTGCTCCCGTTATGACGAGACTCCGCCTGTCCGAGCAGCGACGTAGCGAGATCTTCGACGCGACGATCGACGTCTTGCTCGACGACGGATACGAGAACGCCACCATCGAAGCGATCGCCCAACGCGCGGGCGCGAGCAAAGCGACCCTGTACCGGCACTGGACCGACAAGCCCACGTTGGTCCTCCTAGTCGCCGCTCGTGCCCGCAGCGGAATCGACCTTGACCAGATCAGCTCAACCGCACTGCGCAGCGATCTGGCAGAACTGGTGCGGATGCTCAGTGCGCACGGGGAGCGGAATATCGGGCGCGTTCTCGTCCTCGCGCACGCTGCGCGGCACGACCGAGGCCTCGCCCACAGCATCGAGGTTGTGCTGCAGCCGCTGCGATCCGCTCTGTCCGCCCTCCTGGCGGCCGCTGTCGAACGCGGGAGAAACGACCGCCCGAAGGGCGCAGTACGCCCCCGCACCTCATGCTCGGCGCCCTGTTCGCACCCCTGCTGATCGGGGGAGCGCCGACTACCGTGACCGCGACCTACCTGCACCGCTACGTTGAAGACGTCCTCCTGCCCTATCTCCTCGGTCAGCCCGCTTTTCACCAGGAGTGAGCGGCTGTCATCCGAAGAAGTGAACAGCGAGCTCGGCTTCACCCTCACCGCGCACGAGCTCGCACCCGTTTTTCGCCACAGACAGCCCGCAGTCGGCCGTCGAGAGCATTAGGGCGACTCGCCAGTTCACGACAGTCAATACATTTCTGCCATGTGGCCGTGACGACTCGTCTCGACGGCGGAGCCGCAATGTGACCGGTGATCTTTTATGAGTTCGTGATCCCGTTCCGTTCATCGCCGGGCAAGTGGCAGCTGTGGTTGAGGAACGGACTGGCAGGCATTGGGAAGCGCTGACTACGAGCCAACGGACGGCGGTGCCTCCTTCATGGAACGAGGGGGAAATCAATTTGCTCGTTCGAGCCAGAGACAGGTTTCACACTGAATCTATCCACCCTCGATGAGCTGCGCTGGTACGCCTACCTGAATCCCGAAGATATTGATGATGCTTGCTAGAGTCCGAGGGTGACGACTGACTTCACCGCCGAGGCGGAAAGGCTGACAGAGGTATGCCGAGGTATTTTTGAGGACGAGAGCAAGTGGATTGCCGCCGATGGCTACCCGCACAGCCTGGCGCTCTGCATCATCGACTCCATCTTCTCGACGGGCTCTCACTACAACAGCGGAATCAATGTGGTGACTGAGTACCGGGCCCACCGGCGCCCCGCGACTGGTCTAAGGCGGTCCGACCCGCGTCGCTCGATGACGTGAGGATCGCGTCGGACGAATTGAAGGTCACTGCGAGCGCCGTAACGGTGCGCGCGATGAGGCTGGGAATGATCAATGCTGAGACCACGAGCAACTACCTTGCGCAGTTGCGGAAGGAGTTCCCGAGCCGCCCCAAGGGCGGGCCTCGAAGTCCGATTCACCCTGAGAATGCCGTTCGCAAGTACAACGGGAGGGAACTCAGCCGGCAGATGCTGCACGCGCAGTGACGAGATCATCTACCAGGAGTGCGTCGATGTCCTTGCCCTCGAACAGCGTGATCCAGTGCTTCTTGTTCATGTGGTAGCCAGGGGTGATGTGTTCGTGCGACTGCTGTAACACTTTGCTGTCTGCGGGGGTGGCCTTTAGCACCGCGATCGGCTCTCCGGTCACTTCTGTGAGAAGCATGAAGCCTTCCCGCGCACCTTGTACACGTCCCAGTCCTCACCGAATGGGTGTTCCAGCTGCGAGCCGGGCAGCTCCTGCGCGCGGGCTGCTGCCCGCTTTTGCAGCGTCGTTCCTTTCAAAAGGACATTCCTTCCAAGATAGGACAGCGAAGACCCTTGCCGACTGGCGGGAGGGCATGCCGACGGCGGGCAGAAGGGGAATTCAGCCCGGCGCCGGCGGGACTTTGACGTCAGTTATTGGGGCACTCCTGCGTGGTGGTTCGGTTTGACCAGTTCGTTGGTGAGGCGGGTGATAGCGTCCTCGGCGGTGGGTGGGGGCCCGAACAGCTGCTCCTGTCGGCGGGTGTTCGCGACGTATCGGCCGGTGTCGAACCAGCCGAACATCGCTGTCATGTCCGCCACGATAGGCCAGAAGCGCCCGGCAACGGCGCCTATGAAACGGGTGAGCGCGGAAGGAACTGCGCGCACCCTGATCGGCTTTCCACCGCTGACTGCGATGAGATTTGCCACCTCTAGCACGCTGACCGGCCGGTCCCAGCCGATGTCGACGCGCTCGCCGTCTTCGGTATCGGCGTCGACGGCGGCGGCCAAGTATGCCGCGAGGTCGGAGGTATGGACGAAGGTCAGCGGGACGGACGCCTTGCCCGGCCACATCATTCGACCCTTTTCGATGGGATTGCCGCCCATGCTTGCGACCTGGTCGATGAATGCCCCTGGACGCAGGGCGATGAACGGGACCCCGAGCTGTTCGAGCTTGTCCTCTGCCACTTTTTTGTGCCAGAAGTGGGGGACCTTGGGTGTCTGGTCGCTGGTGAGGATGCTGGTCAGGACGAACCGCCGGATTCCGGTCAGGTGGGCTGCCTCGGCGAGGTTGGCGTTGCCGACTGTATCGATGTCCTGGGCGTTCTTGCCGCCGCGGGTGTATCCGGCGGCGGTAGTGATGACGGCGTCCGCTCCCTGCATGGCGGCGACGAGCGAGCCGAGGTCGAGCATGTCGCCGCGGGCGATCTCGACCCCCTTGTTTTCGAGCCGGCTGGCGTCGGTAGTGGAACGTACCAGCGCGCGAACGCTCTTGCCGCGTATGAGCAGTTCGTCGACGACCTTGCCTCCGAGGGAGCCGGTGGCCCCGACGACGAGGACCGGGAGGGTTGAAGGGGTGGTGGTCATGAGGTCTCACTTTCTATCCGGTCCGTTTTGGTCCGGGCGTTGATGGCATAAACGATGGCGTCAGCGGCGTCTATTACGGACTCCGCCTGCTGTGGTGACAGGTTCCGGGTCGTGATCTCTTCCAGGTTCCGCCACATGGAATCGATCGGCTCACGCATGGCCCGGCCCTTCTCGGTGAGATGGACGACCATGACGCGCCGGTCGTGGTCGGCCGGCTGGCGGATCAGAAGGCCGGCATCCTGCATGCGGCGCAGGGTTTTGGAGACGGTGGAGTGGTCGAGTCCGACGCTGGCGAGCAGTTCGGACTGGGTCTGGCCGTCGCGGTCGAAGAGGTGCATGAGCACCAGTTCCTGTCCGGGGTGGAGATCCAACTGTCGGAGCAGGCCGGCAGCGTAGCCCCGGTGGGCGCGGGCAAGTTGAAAGATCGCGTAGCTCACCCGGCCCTGGTCGAAGGTAGTGGGGGTGTGCAGGTTTGGAGTCGGCATTTTTGTGTCCATTCAGCCACTGTGTGTCGGGTAGTCGGTGTAGCCTACAGCGCCACCTCCATAGAAAGTCGCCGGATCAGGGGTGTTCAACGGTGCATCCGAACGCAGCCGCGACCAGGTCCGGGTTGGCAAGCGTGAGGGCACCGACGGAGATAAGTTCGGCTTTGCCGTTTTCGATGTCCTTGGCTCGGGTGGACAGGTCAGCGCCGGAGCGGTTGAGGATCAGCGTGGACGGCCATAGCTCGCCAAGCGCGCCCAACAATGCATCGTCGCCGGCGTGCAGGACGTGAAGATACGCCAGGCCCAGCGGACTGAGGGTGCGCAGGAGCGCCGGATACAGCTCGGCTGTGTCGGACTCGGCGATGTCGTTGTAGGGGTTGCCGGGGGAGATACGCAGGCCGGTTCGCTCGGGGCCGATCTCGTTTGCCACGGCAGTGGCGACCTCCACAGCGAAGCGGATGCGGTTGTCGATGGAGCCGCCGTAGCGGTCCGTGCGCTGGTTGCTGTTGTCCGACAGGAATTGGTGCACCAGATAGCCGTTCGCTGCGTGGATCTCCACGCCGTCAGCCCCCGCCGCGATGGAAGCCGCCGCGGCGCGGCGGAAGTCGTCCACACTCGCCCCGGCCTCGTCGGTGGACAGTGAGCGCGGGGCGGGCATCTCTTGCGGCCCGGAGGCCGTGAACATGACGCCGGCCGGGCGGATCGCCGACGGCGCGACAGGCTGGCGTCCGTGCGGGGTGTTCTCGGGGTGGGCGATGCGCCCGGTATGCATCAGCTGGATGAAGATCCGGCCGTTGGCTGCGTGTACGGCGTCGCTGACCTGCCGCCAGCCGGCGATCTGCTCATCATTGTGAATCCCTGGAGTAAGCAGGTAGCCCTGTCCGTCGGGGGAAGGCTGGGTGCCCTCCGTGATGATGAGCGCGTTCGAGGCCCGCTGGGCGTAGTATTCGTCGTTGAGCTCCGTCGGCACCCCTCGGGGGTGGAGCGGTCGCCGGTCATGGGGGCCATGACGAGGCGGTGGGGGAGCAAGGTGCCGCCGACGGTGGTCGGGGTCCATAGGGTGTTCAGCATGTGTATTCCTTCGGTGCGGTGATGGTCAAGTGGTGGAAAGCCACGGTGTGGTCAGGCGACGGTGAGCACAAGCTTGCCCCTGATGTGCCCGGCATCGCTGACCTGCTGGGCCGTGGCGGCCTGAGCCAGGGGATAGGCCCGGACTGTCGTGACGATTTTTCCGACGGCGGCGTCCTGCGCCAGCGCAGCCAGGTGGTCGGCCGAGCGCTCCTTGGGACTGGTGGCAAAAGTGATCCCGAGCTGATGAGCGCGGAAGTCGGCGAGAGTGACGATCCGGTCGGTGCCGCCGCGCAGGGCGATGGAGTCCTCGAGCGCTCCCTTCCCTGCAACATCGAGCACCGTGTCTACGCCATTGGGGGCAAGGGTCCGCACCCGCTCGACCAGCCCATCGCCGTACACGGTCGCCTCGGCGCCGAGGGAGGCGACATAGTCCTGATTGGCGGGGCCGGCAGTGCCGATGACGTGCGCACCCCGGGCAACTGCAAGTTGGACCACGATGGTCCCGACGGCTCCTGCGGCACCATGGACGAGCAAGGTCTCCCCGGGGGCGACACTGAGCAGGTTCAAGACCCGCTCGGCTGTTTCGCCCGCCACAGGGAGCGCGACCGCGTGTTCCCAGTCAAGGTCGGCGGGCTTGGGGGCCACGGTAGTGGCCAGGGCGTACTGGGCGTAGGCGCCGGTATCTGACCACCCAACGACCTCGTCTCCCACGCTCACATCCGTCACGCCGACGCCCACTGCATCCACCGCGCCGGAGACCTCGTAGCCTGGAATGACGGGCAGCGGTGTCGGGAAAGCGTCTTGCAGCGCGCCGGAGCGGATCTTTCCGTCCAGTGCGTTCACTCCGGCCGCCCTGACCCGGACACGCACTTGCCCTGGACCAGGCTGTGGGACCTCGACGTCCGCCTCGTGCAGAACATCGGTTCCGCCGAACTGATCAAATTGGATGGCTTTCATGATCTCTTCTCTTCCTGTCGAAACGAAGTATGTGGCTAGCCACATACAATACGCGAATATGTGGCTAGCCACAAGTATTCATGATGACCAGCCCCGTATCGACAAGGTGTTCCACTTCGGGTGCTTCCGATACTTGGCCGATGGCCGCCCCGTTCTGCTCTTTGGTGGCAACGCCACTGCCGCCGCGGCCCGTGGCCCACTGGGTTGGGCAATGGCGGCGAGCGGTCCGGAGATGACCTGGGGGCGCGGCTTAGCTTCTCGGTCAACCGCGCATAGCTCATCGCCTTGCGCCGTGACGCGTTGGCCCGCACCTTCGTCTCGTCCAACGCGACCCGGCCCAACGAGACCATGCCCGCGGCCCGGCACAGTTCCAGGGCCTGAAGGAACACATTCCCCAACGCCGACAGATGGCGCTGGCGGAACCTGCAGATGGACCGGAAATCCGGGCCTGCTGCGCGGCGAGCCAACAGAACGCCACCACGTCCACGCACGCCAGTCCCAGCTCCCGCGAGGAACGCACCCCGACGCAGTGCCAAACAACGGCGACGCCAGACCAACTGCCGCGATTATCGGGGTGACGAGCGCCGCAGCCGTTCAAACTTGCTGCTAGTCGCCCAGGTCTTCATCACTGGTCTCTGATGGACGCGAGGAAGCTGACCAGATACCAGGAGTGGCGGATTGCAGAAACCTCACAATCGAAAGTGCATACATTGTGGCTAGCTGATTGAGCCGCCGAATATGTCCTGCACCTCGATTGCCAACGACATCTTCATCAGGTCTGCGATACGTGAGGCCTTGAGGTCAAGAACGTTCTCCGCCAGTTGGACGTTCTGTTCGAATATGCTCTTTTCAAGCCGACATACAGCGGCTGCCGCTTCAACGTCCAGGTCGTGGTGAATGAGCGCTGAGATCGTTGGCAGCAGGAGCGTATGGTGCGAGACATCGTGTGCACGCAAGGGTTTGAGGACCTGGTCCGCGTATTGGCTAAGAGCGGATATATTTGCGTTTTGTAGCAGCAGCTTAAGAAGTCCCTGATCGATCAGCAAGAGTGTCCGGGACGGTGAGCCGCGAAAGCCTGCCAATCGCAAGGCTCCTCGTGCCGTTGCAAAGGCCTCTGCACTCTCGGTAACGTCTGCCAAGGGTCCGACGATGGCTGCATAGCGGACGGCAGACGTCTCGTCATCGGCGGCTTGTCGGAGCCTCTCTACGACGTTCCTCAAATCAGCAGTCTTTTTTTCCTGAAGGGGCCATAGGCCGGCGATATATCCGTTGTGAATGCCGAGGATGGGCATGGGGGACAGGTGAGCTGCAATTTCGGTGAATGCTGCTGAAAGCCAGTAGGGGAACTGTTCCTGCTCCCTGTCGGGTGCGATGTCAACGCAGAGCAGCGCTTGTGGGCATGTCAGATCGTGTCCTGAATCGGCGGCCCGGGTAAGGAGTCCGGATCGGCTTCGACCCTTTCCCGTCAATATTTCGGCGAGAAGCTGGCCGGACGTCTGCCAGGCGTATTCAGGTACTGCACGGGTACGGAAAAGTTCCAGGGCCAGGGGCGAAACCGCGCGTTCGAGAGTTTGGCGCTCCAAGGGTCGCAGCTCGGAAATTGGCCCGCTTGTCCATAGCCAGGCGACGGTTTCTCCTCTGATCATGACGGGCGCACAAACGACCTGCAACGTGCCCTCGGGTACAGGCAGGCGAACGCCGTTTAGCAGCCCGGACCTCCCGCCGGGTGCCGACGGAGTGGGAGCGGCCGCGGTAAGGATGGAAGTGGGAAGCGCAGTGCCGGAACGTCTGGAGCTGTAAAGCACAATTCCGTTCGTCTCGCACACTGCCACGGGACGGTTCAGGATTTCAGTGAGGGCTTCTCCTATCTCGTGCATGCCTCCGCCGTTCAGGATGAGGGCGGTTAGTCGTTCCTGAGCGGATTCAGCTTGCTTTTGCAGCTCATACTGCTCTTCGAGATTATTAAGGCTGGCGATCCTTTGCGCCTCAACGGAGCGCAGGCGACTGGTCGTCACGGCAACGGCTGCCTGGTCTGCCACCATAATGAGGAGAGACTCTTCCTCCTTGGTGAAGTGGCGCAGTGAACGTGAATAGCAGTTCAGGGTACCCAGAACTGCGTCAGCGGAATTCAGCGGCACGGAAATCATAGAAGTGAGCCCGGCTTCCTTCGCCGCGGCCTGATACGGTGCAAGCGTCGGATCGCTCCCGATGTCAGAAACCTGAACGGGAATGCCTAAGGTGAATGCTTGGGCTGTTGGCGTGGGCTCATGGACACCATCCAGACGAATCGGGTGAGAGTCGTTCACATAACGGATGTAGTCCGGTGATAGTCCGAAAGATCCTTCGATGACCAGAACGTGGGAAGAGTCGTCAGGAATTGTGACGGCGCAAAAATCGCAGGACATGAGCTGGCATGTTGAGCGTGCTATCTGATCCAACAACTCCCGCAGAGACGTACCGCGGTTGACGGCTGCACCAATATCGGCCAAGGCCTGCAACCATCCCTGCAGGTATTCGGCCAGACGATCTGGTCGTACTCTCACCCTTTGATTTTGGCACTGATTCCATAGACCGGCGAGATCACCGACTACGTCTACGATGCCCAGCTCCAGAAGCTCGTCGAACGCAAATGAGCTGAGATCGCGATGTACTAGGTCCTGCGGCTCATATCGGTATACGTAGAGATGTCAGTATCGCGTGACACGCTGAGAGAAAGACAGAACGAGAGATTCGAGCTTCCAGCCGACCTTCCATGCCTTGTCGAGGGGCTTGATCCGTCGTGTCCAGGATGGCGCTGGTTGTCCGAGGCGGTGTGCGGTGTAGTTGGTGATTCCGGCGAGGGCCGCTGACCAGGAGGGATGCGTTGGCGTAATCGGCGAGCATTTTGATGGCGAACTCAAAATCCGTTCGGTGATGAGGCGGGTGAAAGTTGCCGCGTAATCCTGCCGTGCCGGGTCGTGGTCGCTTCCGTGAGGGATGGGATCTGTGGCGGCCAGGGACAGGCCGAGGGCGGCCGTGACGGCCAGGGTTTTGGCGAGTTCGGCGTGGTCGTGGCCATCTTCCAGATCGATGAGGAACTTCCGTGACAAGGGGGCCATGTCGCCAAGGGTTTGCAGGACAGCCCCTTGGCTGTGCGGCGGGCGCGGATAATGGCGCCCGCTGCTGCGGGCGAGTCGAGCTGGTTTCAAACGTCATGCATCCTCCTGTGCTGTATCCCGTATGTCACCGAATGGTGACACGAACATCATGGCTGGGAGGCTTCGTGTTCGCTTGGGGGCGGTCATGTCCTGTGCCGCCCAACGCCCATGAGCTAAGTAGGAATCGCCGGCGGATGGAAGGGGACGCGTTATGTCTCTGAACCCCCTCGATTGGTGGCCGAATGTCGTGGCTCGGCCGAGTCGGCACTGGTGGCTCGTCGTGGTCGTTCGGTGGTCGCTCCCGTGCGCCGTGTGCCCCAAGGCGAAGAAAAAGGGGGTGTGCACAATGTGCACACCCCGGGCTTCGGATTCGGTTGTACCGGCGGTGGACTGGGCCGGATTACGGATGTTTTCGGGAGAGGGCGGGTTTTCGGGGTCTGGCACCCGGTTCGAGTCCCATCTCGGGCACGTGTTTTCCCTGTTCAGAGGCTTTTTAACCTCTGAATGTGGACATATTGTGTTGTGAAGGGCCCCTGCGGGGGCTTTTTTCGTTGGTGGCCAGCTGCCTCCTTGCCTTCCTAGATCGACGGTTCGTCGTTCATTACTTGTTCATGGACGTCCTTGGCCTGTGCAACATGACCTGAGGAAAGGTCCGGCTGGATTCCTTTTCCGCGTCGTTGGTCCTTCATTGGGTTCCTCCTTGCGGTTGTGGTGTTCTTTCTGCTTCTTCATCGTTACCTCCGGCATCTACTGCATGACGCTGTGCATTTTGAAGGGGTTTTCCGTCGTGAGGCGTGGGGGCGCTTTTTGTTCTGCATGCCTGTTCATTGCCTTCGCGTTGGTTCACCTACATGACGATCGGGGTTTAGGGCGGGCCGTCCCGAACCGGGTGGTGGCTGCCTCACGGTTGTTCATGTCACTTCATTGCCCACGCTTTGCCTGGCAGTATGACCGAAGTGGACGAGAGCTCATGTGTCTGCACAGGGCGCTGTTCCCGTATTTTCGGGGATCGATCTGGTCGTCCGCGGGTGTGGGATTATAGCAAAGGCCGGCATGGCGAAGAACCAAGCGGATCCTGGTCCCTCCGGGCCGGAATCCACCTGATGACCTTTCATTACGAGTGAAGGGTTCCCGGGCATCCCTCCACGTCCCCGCCCATGCCTCGAGGTCCGGAATGTAGCGGATTTCCCCCGGACAAGCATTCCCGCGCACCCCCGCCAATCACTTTCCAAAGTGTGCCCACATGCGGTGGAGTCGCAAAGCGACACTCGTCGCGGCGGTGGCCGCATAGAGATAAATATGAAGACAAATAACGAGACCGAGCAAAAAGTCTGGCTCACCCGGAAAGAGGCCGCTGCCCACATGAGGCTGAGCTCCGCGACGCTCGCCAACTGGGCAAGCCTGGACTGCGGCCCCGCGTACGTGCGTATCGGGCAGGGACGCGTCCTCTACCGCCTGACAGACGTGGATACCTGGATGGACAACCAGGTAAAGAGGGTATGCACTCGCCTTCGGCGGGGGCAATACGGTGACGGGTCACCACGGACTGGAAAGTGCGTAAACATGGCGAAGAAATCCCGCCGCTCCCGCCGTATCAGCGACTCATCTACGGCGATCGTCGCCGCAATGACGCCGCTCGTGTACGTCTTGACCTATGCGATCATTCAGCAGCTGAAGTAGGGCGTCAGCGGGAGACGAAATTTCCGTGCCACTCGCCAGCGGAGGGGCGCCGAACCTTCGCGGCCGGTATCCAGGCATGGAAAAGCTGGGCGTCGTCGTCGGTCCAACCGACGGCGACCTCCTCCTTCCTCCAGTGCTCGGCGTATCCGTGGATCTCGACTGCAGAGCCGTCCGCCAAGGCCAGCTCGGCGATCACTTCCGGCTCCTCGCCGTAACTGAAGCGCTGGACGTCCTTCCCAGAGAGATCCGGCTGGACGGCCTCGAAGGTGTGCTCGACGCCGTCCAAGCGGAAGACGGAGAGGTTAGAAGCCATGCGAGCCAGCATCCAGAGGGGCCGCGGGCTGCTATGGCATGATGCTCGAATGACTACAGCAGCCACAGAAGAACTCAAAGCCGCCGCCGCTCGCTACACCGAGGCTCTCCACACTTGGGAAAAAGTTCACCTTGCATGGTCCAAGGGTGAAGCCACGATCGAAGAGGACCGGGCCGCGGACGAAGCTCGCCGGGCCGCACTGGCCGAGGTCCAGCGGATCGAAGCCACGATCTTGCGCCTCGGTGAGGACTAGGGCTAAGTGCCAACGCAAAGACCCCCACCCCTCAAGAGCCGCAGGGATTTGCCTCAAGATTCGATCAAAAATAGGCCGGGCTGCGCTTCGAGTGGTGGCCCCCTCCGCCGCGGCTGGGGGGGGGGTAGCTGGCGACGGAGGGGACGATCAGGGAACGCCGGAGCCGTAGGCGGGTCGTTGCTGTCGGTGGCGACCGGATGCTGTCAGTGGAGGCGGTGGCCTCCGGCGTTAACTGTCACTTTGCTCCCAGAGGCTCAAGGCACCCGCGGTGAGTGCGCAATGCTCGATCAAGATTTTCCGCTGACATTGGGTGTCGGGGTGTCACCGGTCAGCCTCCTGGGCGCCTGTAGCATGACCGTGACGGAGGACTGTGACGGGGACAGGAGTTTGATGACGCCCAACCATCAGCAGTTGCGCGGCCTATTGATTGCTGTGGACCCTGGGTTCGTTGCCGGCCGCTTCGCAACCGAGTTCACCCGTCAGCCGGGACTGGTCGGCGAGACCGGCTCGTTCACTTATTTCGGCAACGGTTTCTGGGATGTTCGCTTCGAGGGCGCCGGCCGGGAGCTCTCAGCGCCGTGGGGCATGCGCATTGAGCTGGAAAGCGGCCTGGTCGAGGAAGCCCCGCGGAGGCGTACACCGCCCCGCCGCCCGCCATCGGTCCATGGTGTTGCCGCGCCACTCGACCTTCCTGGGCCGCGAACACGATGACTGGCAAATGGATGCCACGAAGCCGGTCGTAGAGCGGGCCGGTGAGCTGGCCCAGAACGGCGCCCTCGCGTGCCCGACCACGGGCGAAATGCTCAACCCGGACGGCTTCATCAAGCAGCAGTTCCAGGGCGGCCAGATCATCTGGAGCGCAAAGACCGGTGCAGTCGTTCAGGCGGGCATTCCGCATGCCAGCAGCTGACTGATCTCGGACTTTGACCAGAGGTGACCGTGCTCCATCCGTGGGCACCTCTGGTTCTGCTCCGGCGGCCTGTCCTAACCTCACCGCTCCCGTTGGCGGTATTCGTGATGCAGAGCCAGCAAGCCGGCGGCCAGGGCCGCCACACCACCTTTTGACCACACGATCGCATGTGCCGGAGCGGTCAGCACGGTCCAGGTGCGCGGCGGACTGGGGCAAACCGCCGCACCGGCGGCACCAGTCCGCCATCCGGGGTTGCGCGCGTACGCGCTACTCGGCGATGTCTTCAGCCCAGAGTTCAGGGTGTTCGTCCTGGAACGAGCGCATCATCTCGACGCACCGGGCATCGTTCAACACGACCACTTCGACGCCGCGGGAGCGGAGAAGATCGAATTCGCCGGGGAACGTCTCCGCCTCGCCCACCACCACACGCGGAATTTTGAACTGGATGATGGTCCCGGTGCACATCGGGCAGGGCGCCAACGTGGTGTAAAGGGTGGTGTCGCGGTAGGTCTTCTGGCGTCCGGCAGCCCGCAATGCGGACATCTCACCGTGGGCGATGGGGTCGCCGTCCAGCTCTTTCATCTTGCGGGCCGCCGCTTCCAGCGTCTCGTTCTCACCGACGCATTCGACGCCGCCGGTCATGATTTCACGTGCTGTCGTCATGGCGCCTCCTCAAACTAGACTGGCTCGTTCTGGACCGAGCCCGTGCCGCTGTCCTCCATCGGCTCGGGCACGCCTTAACGCTAGGAATGCCGAGCTTTGGTGTCCAGAGGCCGTCAACCGCTGCGCACATAGGATGATCGGGTGACCGATGAACCCCGAACCCGCCGTTTCCTGACCATCTCTCAGGCGGTTGAAGAGCTGAACGTGACGCCGAGCCAGATCCGGGCCCTGCTCAGCACCGGGGAGCTTCGCGGAATCCAAGTCGGCGGCCGGGGACTGTGGCGCATCGGGGTTAACGACCTCGAAGACTACATCGCCGAGGCCTACCGTCGAACGGCCGAGCGCATCGCCGCCGGCGAACTCAAGGACGGCGGGGAGTCCGACTCAGAACACGCGTGACGCACCTCAACCGGTTACACATCTGCGCTGTCCAGCGGCGACCTTCGCGCCGGAAGTTCCAACAGGCTGCGGTGACTTTGTACACACCGGCCACCGGCGCCTTCGCCGCAGTGCTAAAGCCCTGTTTTGGAGGCGGTGGCACCGGCTTCCTGGCGGTATTGGCAATCATCAGTGCTGAAAACGTTCTGCTGCGACACTCCCTCGGGCTATTCCACCGCACCCTTAGGCGCCGGCTGTGGCGAAGCAAATTGATTACGAGCGCACGGCTCTTGTCGAGCAGTGCCGGGGTCGGGTGATCAGCGGCACATCCCACGCGGACGCCCGCAAACTGGTACCAGACGCCGGCGTTCATCCGATGCCGGATGCCAGCGGGAGGATTATTCGTGACCGATAATAAGAACAACCAGGCACTGGATAGACGTGCCCTGCTCTCAGGAGGCGCGGCCGCGGCCACTGCCGGCTTAGCCGCCATGCTGACTGGATGCACCCCCTCAAATCCCAGGCCTGCAGCCTCGACGGCGCTCCCGGCTGCGGAAGTATCCGCTCCGCTGAAGGTGCCCCATGTTGTCTTGCTGGGCATCAACGGCGGACCCGGATGGTATCCGAAAGTCCAGCCGGCGGGCATCTCCACAGCTGTTGTCGTCGGCGATGCATCATATGTCGTGGATCTGGGTGACAGGGCCCCAGACCAGTACATGCTTGCTAACCCCAACGGCAATAAGGAATACGAGGAGTTCTCAACCCTCCGTGCAGTCTTCCTTACGCATCTGCATTCGGACCACACCATCGAATATTTCAAATTGTTCAACTATGGCTGGTGGAACGGGCTCAACCTCGTGGAGAAACCGGTCAAGGTTATGGGCCCGGGTCGGCGCAAAACCCTGACCACGGTCCGCGGCGAAAAGAAGGCACCGGCCCCGGCGAGCCCGAAGAACCCGATGCCGGGCACGGTGGATATGACTGACGCACTGTTCGACGCCTACGCCACAGACATCAATGACCGGGTGCGGGACAACGGCTTTATCAATCTTCGCGATCTGCTCGACGTCGAGGACATCAAGATCCCTGGGTACAGCGAAAAGTTGGAAACGATGCGGACCATGCCGGACATGGAGCCCTTCCAGATCTACGAAGACGACAGGGTCAGGGTCAGCGCGATTCTGGTGAATCATTTCCCGGTGTTCCCAGCGTTCGCTTTCCGCTTCGATACGGACGGCGGCTCCGTAGTGATCTCTGGCGACACCGGGCCTTCGCAGAACATCGTGACCCTGGCAAAGAATGCCGACATGCTTTTGCATGAGGTGATCGATGACGCCTGGGTGGATTCGGTCTACAAGGACCAGCCGGGCGTGCGTGAACACCTGTTCTCGGCACATACATCGGCCTCAAAACTGGGTGCCATCGCTGAGCAAGCGGGAGTCAAGCAACTGGTACTGAACCATCTGGTCCCGTCCGAACCACCGCTGTCCCGGTTCGATCAGGCCCGAAAAGGTTTCTCCGGCAAATTCCACGTTGGGAAGGACTTGGAACGGCTCCCCATCCGGCTCTAGGGGCAGTCAGGGGACGCGTCCCCGCAACAGCTCAACTGTGGCCGTGGCTTGAATCATCTTGCGTCGTGATGCAATCGGCAGCCTTAGCTCGCATCAATCGTGAATCCTGTGCCTGAGCGGTAGATGAGGTTCCAGTGATGGTCTGATGCCGTCCATGCGTTGCCCCGCTGAGGAGCTTCACCAGCCCAGGCGATGGCCTGTTTCAGCCACCTGTCGCGCAGCGCCTGACCTACCGGCAGCCGCAGGGACGACGGGACGGCCTGGACAAACATCATGAGCGGGTCCCGGCGCATGCCTTGTGAGTGGAAATACCTGGCCCTGGCGTCGGATGGCCAGTGGACGCGCAGGACGTAGAGCTCGTCTGCACGCAGCGTTCCCGCGCTGAAGGACAGGCTGCCCAGAGTCACACCTCCGGAGACCAGAAGCCTGGCGAGTTCGTCACGGCCGACGGGGTAGGCCCACCCCTGGGGCAGCCTGTCCTTGTCGTACCATTCCCACGGATCCACCCCTGCCATTCCTGCATCCTAAACATTCGCGAAGCTGTCAGCTGCCGACAGGTCGTCAACCGTGTCAGGATGTGCCCATGGGGCACAGCAAACAGTCGCGGAGCAAGATTCGGTTCAGGCTAGAGCAGTCCAAAGCGCAACAGCATCCGGTGAGCGTTACCCGGACCGTTGTGCGCGGCGTCGAACGGCATGGGGTGGTGCAGGAAATCGGTGAAGAGTGGGTGCTGATGGCTGCCGTCCGCGACGGCGGCTACCTCAACGGGTACATGGCCCTGAGACTGGACCTGATCCGCCGCGTCCGGGCGGCGCACGGCCTGGAGGATTTCCTCCGACGGCGGCCGGACTGGCCGCCCGCACCGCTGGCATCAGGAATCAGTACAGGTGCACAGGGCATCCTTGAGCGCGGCACTGAAAACAGCCAGGTCCTGTCGGTGTTCCTCGAAGAGAAATGGGAAGGCATATTCTTCGTTGGTGTCCCGGTGAAGTTCTCCAAGAAGACGGTGGACATGGTGACGATCGGCAAAAACGCCCGCTGGGAGGAGGGGACCTTCAAGGTTCGGTACAAGGACCTGAGCCAGATCAGCTTCGGCGGTGACTATGAGAAAGCGCTGTGGGCAGCTGTCGGTGGGCCGGCTTCCGTCCCCGTCTAGCAAACCCATGTCCAGGAGTTTGATGACACGCGGACTGGCGTCCGCAACGTGTCAGACTCCAGGAGCACTATGGTCGTATGACGGCTCCAAGAGTGGAAGCGGCGATCAACGACCTGATGGATCGCGCCTGGAATGTTGTCTACCACCTGCTCGCGGAGCGGGGCCTGCTCGGTGACGGGCTGGATGTCGAGGAGTACACCGGGATCCATTCATGGGTGGACGGCCTCACCCGCTACACCGTCGTCCACTCCCGAACAGTGGCGGTGCTGTTCGCCGACACCCGCCCGGTGGACGCGATCCCGTTCCATCATGACCTGCTTGGGGCAGACAATCCGAAGAGCTTCTTCACTTTTCCTGAATAGAGGCTACAAGCCCGATTGGCGCCGGCCTACTGGGCAGGGTCCACCTTAGGCAGCTCACCGCTCCCGCCCCTAGTATTGGCCCATGAGGAAGTGGGACAGTGAACACCCCGTTTTAGTGATTGCGATGGCTCTCGCCCTCTGTTGGGGCACGGGCTTCGCCATCAGCCTTGTCATCGGGGGCCGGCTGGATGATGCTCTCTTCAACGCCAATGGGTTCGATCAGCACCGCTCTGATCTGGTATTTCACCGTGAAGCGCCTGAAACAGAGCTCCGACAGGCTAATGAGGCAGGGGCAACACCTGGTCTACCTCCGGTATCCGGAGGCCCGGCCGGGGTCTCTCAGCGGCATCTGGAATATGGGCGTGGCCACGCTGTCCCCGGGACGCGTTGATTTTCAGCCGGCCGTCTATGACACACTCGAACCCTCAGGCAGGCCCTCGGTCTTGGAAGGGCTCGAAGCAGCCTCTGTGCCACGCCGGCTCAACCGACAGGACACCAGGTACGTGACGCCGCGGACTTTCATGGTCATGACATACCAAACTAGCGGCGGGACCATCGAAATTGCCGCCAGCCCGGACTCGCTCCAGCAAATCCGCGAGACAGTACTGCAGCCACCCGTCGCCTGACCGATGCCGATTGTTCACGTGGCCGACAGCCACCACTGGTAGTGTCCGGCCATGGATGAACTGCTGACGGACCCCACCCCAATTCCTGCCGCAACCTCGAACGCCTACGCCGGCCGGGAAGGCTTCGACGAGGACTTCCTAGGGCAGCACGTGCCCATGCCAGACCTGCGCCGGGCGAAAACCGTCCTGCTGCCCTACACGCACTTCTCGGTGCTCATGCGCCCCGACAAGCGGCTCGCCGCCGTCACGGGGCTCGGCATGGACGGCGAGAAACTCATGGACCTGGACAGGGCCGGAATCCAATGGCGGCTGGATCCCCGGCTGCCGGCCGACCAGCAGACGGGGGAGCGGGTGTACGCCCGGAACGACATCGACCGCGGCCACCTGGTCCGCCGTGCCTCCGCCATCTGGGGTGACACCGTCGCCGAGGCCGAGCTGGCAAACGAGGACACCTTCCACTACACCAACGCCGCCCCGCAGGCGGCCAAGTTCAACCAGGGCATGGAGCTGTGGCTGGGTCTCGAGTCCTACCTGCAGGAGCACGCGGCCCAGTACCGCAGCCGCGTCGTGGTGTTCACCGGTCCGATCTTCAGCGGTGTCGATCCGGTGTACCGGGGCGTGGACATCCCGCTGCGCTTCTTCAAAGTTGCCGCCTTCGTCAACCAAGACGAGCTGGCCGCCGTCGGCTACGTCGTGGACCAAACCCCGCAACTGGCCCAGCTGCCCGACGTGCCACGGCCCGGGGCTATGGAAGACGCGCCGCCGCTGGGCCCGTTCCGCACCTTTCAAGCACCCATCCGGGACATTGCCGAGCTCACCGGCCTGGACCTGGACCAGCTGATCGCTGTGGACCGGATGCCAATCGCCGCGACCCTCGGCACCGCCAAGATCGGATCTACCTGGCGAAAGCTCGGCGACGTCGAAGACCTCGACCTGGACTTCGACCTGGAGGAGTAGTCCTACGTGGTGATGTCATGCCGCCAGCCCCGGGCTGCTTGGGTACCTTTGCGCCCGCGCATGCCAACCAAGTGTCCAGCGTCGGTCTCGACACTTGGTTCGCGGCGCGACCGCTATTGCCGGCTTGCCGTTGCAGACAGTTCTGAAGCTGACGAAACAGGGTCGATGTGCGCTGTGAGCACCATTTTGTATGCGGAACCCAAGCTGACCAACTTTATGGTCGAGTCCGTCGTGATTTCACCGCCAGGCGAAGTCACCTGAGTACGTGAGGTGTTGGTGACGGTTGCCCCGACAGCCATACCGTGAACGACGAATTTGGCGAGACAGACGGGCAGGCCGATCAAGGTGCGACGGTGTAGCTGACGCTCCAGCTTCCGGTTTGGGTTTTTTCGATAGTGCAGTTGAAGTTCACGTGCGCCTTAGCGCCTGCGTAGTCTTCCGCGAATCCTGAAATTGACCACTGGGTCAGTCCGGTTTTCGTGGTTAGAACGTTTCGCGTGTAGGTGAATGTCGCCCCTGCCCGGAGGGAGTAGCTTGGCGAACCCTTCACCGATTTCGTGCAGGCCTCTTCGGGGTTCCCGGCCGTCGCATTGAAATTGATTCTGGGCGTCGCTGAAGGTGAATTGGCGGCGGTGACCGCCTTCGGGGTGCCGCGGTTGCTGCTGTCGGCGTCTGACGCCATGAAGTACCCGGCGATGACAAGCCCGACGACACCAGTGAGGACGACAATGCTTCCAAGCGCTGGTTCGAGGGAAGACTTTGCGGAGTGCTGCATGACGTGCTGTAAGTTGTCGGGTTGGGGCGCGGGTGCCTGACGCCGGGTGTGCTGTCGTTGTGTCTGCCGTGGTGCTCCTGAAGCTGGTGCCGCGCTTGCCGTCGGCGGCGTCGTGCGCAGCGGAGTTGGCCGAATGAGCTTCTTCAGTGCGGTGTACCGCCGTAACGACCTGTAGGACCGGATGCCGCACCACAGCGCCGGGCCCCAGGCTATGAGATAGTGGCCGCCATATGTCATAGCTGCGCTTACTGAAGTAACGGCGATGAAAATTGCGGTGAGGCATACCGTGCCGTTGATCCAGGCCGAATTTCGCGCTTTGCTGATGAGCCGCGGGATGTCAGGTGGCGATTCTTGAGGCGTAGGCATTGAATTCGAGGCGGGAGAGTGACGGCTCTGGCTTCGGTCGGCTCCTGCCGTCGGCGTGCTCGAAGGCGTTGTAGCGCGACCTGCCGGTTGGGGGCCGGAGGCGTCGAGAACTTCCTGTATACGCGCGCGTGCCATTGCGGGGAACCCATCCCTGCTCTTCCGCAGGAAGCTCAGAAGACTATACGCGGCGGCACGCTCAGTTGAGCCTGAAGGAAACCGATTGGTCCAGACCTCGGCATCATGGATGAGCGTAGAGTACACGCGGGTTTGCGCTTCTCTCAGCGCCGCCTCAACCTGTGGTTGATAACGAAGGTAGGCCACAGCAGGCAGGATTGCGGATTCAATAGCCAGCTCACACAGCCGCCAAGCTACTGAGTCCGCAGCTTGTCGGGCCGCCGCCTGGACGGCGTCAGCACGGATTTCACTTGGCGGGCCAAGATGAACGTCTTTGCTCAGATCGAGCGGCGACATCCTCAAATTAGCCGGCACTCGAAACGTCCACCACGCTGGCGCGCGCGGCCAGGAAGGAGGGGGAGTCCATCCTGGTCCGGGTTCCCAGCCGCGGGGCATTGCTGGCCAACCGGGCGGCGGGTTGAAGACCAGCATTGCTTCCCCCTGGAATGCAGCCGAATTTTATTCTGGCATTCTCGCATGACCGACATCAGCGGGTCCCCACGTTACGGGAATTTCAGATGCCCGTCCAAGGGAAAGTCGGAGTAGGACCGGCGGAGTCTCCACTATAGGCGCGGGCGCCAGCTCCACGGCGAACAGTGCGCTGGGAGTTCTGTTGCCGCGGCAGGTCATGCCAAGTTTCGTGGAAGGAACTGGTTCCGAGAATGCCTGCGGCGGTGCGCCTCCTGCGGTCGGGCGGCCTCGAAGTAGAGGTAGTCCCCGGCCGCCTCGCGGAATCCGAACTCCATCCAGTACCGGTGCAGCTTTTCCGTGACCGCCACATGCTGCGGCGAACCTTCCATCGGGGCTGGTCATTGAATGGACGAAGGACGCAGTGAACTGGGCCAAGACGGGAGACCAGGCGGTCAGCATGACCGTGGTCGAGATCGCCGACCCGTCCAGTGTCCCGTTCCCTGGCTTCGACTCCCTCCTGGTCAGCTACGACGAGCTCCAGGCGGTCATTGCTGACGACCGCTACGGGCAATGGCGGACGGCCCTCAGCTCCGTTCACGGCATCTACCTCATCGCCGACACGCTGACGGGCAAGCTGTACGTGGGGAAGGCTGACGGCGCCGAACGCTTTCTGGGCCGCTGGGGCGAGTACGCCAGGAACGGTCACGGGGGCAACGTCGCACTCCGGGAGCTGGCTGCCGCCGATGCGCGGCACCGGCAACACTTCCAGTTCAGCATCCTGCAGGTCTTCTCGCCGAGCGCGCCGGCCGCCCAGGTCGATGCAGCCGAAACCCACTTCAAGCGGGCTCTCCTCACGCGGCAGTTCGGCATGAACCTGAACTGACATGACCTCGACCTGTAGAGCGTTCAGGCGTGCTTCCTGCCGGGCAGGCCGCAAGCGTCGCTCCGATCCTCAAGGTCATCGGCGGTGCCCTTCGCAGCGCGCTGACACCTACTGTCGTTCATTCCGACGATCTTCAGGAAGGATTTAGGCAGGATTAGTGTCAAAACTGACGAACGCGAAGATGAATCGGGAGTTGGCCAGATGCCTCGGCCGAAGTAGATCGTCAAGTTGTTCCTTGGTCAGAAGTTGTTCATCCAGGACGGGTCCGTCACGGCTAGTCCATTCCGCCGACCGCGGATGTCAGAGTAGCGCGGGCTGGCCGGACTCTTGGGCGGTGGCTTATTTCCCAGCCGTTCCTGGAGCCGCCTCCGTGGGGTTGAGCCAAGCTGAAAAGCCTTCGGCTTTGTGAAACAGCGTGCGGAGTTCGATTCCTTCTTGCCGCAGCCACAACATGTCTCCCGTTGCGGTTACGTCTTCAACCTCACCAAGGCGAACGAGCCTGCCCAGCTTTCGAATGGCTATGTGTTGGCCAGGCAAATCAGCCCAATCTTCGACTTTTTCACCCTTCATTTTGATCTCCGATGTTCCATTTCTGGGGGTGAACCGGAGCGCCTGCCGGTTTGGTCGGTCAGACGCTCCGGGTTCTCTTTCTAAATTCGCTAGTGAGCTATTCCTGGCGCTCGTTCTGGCGTTCTAGACGGTGCTGTCCACGGTCCCGCTTACAGTCGTCAGTTCCGCTTCTCCGAAGACGTAGTCCAGTGCGTATCGAATGTCTTCGATGAGATCACGGGGATCCTCAAGGCCTACAGACAGGCGGAGGTGCCCGTACCGCTGGAACTCTTCCGGGTACCCTCCTGCCCCACCGCGTGCACCGGGCCCTGAGTGTGCGATGAGGGATTCGTCGTGTCCCAGGGAGACTGCGGAGGTGATCACCCGGAGGTGGTTTACGAACCTGTTCTGCGCGTCTGAGTCGCCGTCCACAGCGAAGGCGAGCATGCCGCCGAAGCCAAAGTCACCGAACTGCCGGCGGGCGAGCTCGTGCTCTGGGTGGGATTCAAGACCGGGGTAGGACACGTAGGCGATGCGCGGGTCGTTGGCCAGGAATTCGGCGACCTTCGCTGCGTTGGAATAGTGCTGTCGGAGGCGCAGCGGCAGGGTGACCGACCCGCGCACAATGAGCCAGGCATTGAAGGGGGAAATGACGCCGCCGACGTCAACGATGGCCTCACCCCGGATCCGTCCGATCAACTCGTGGCTGGACACCACGACACCGCCCATGGCGTCGCCGTGGCCGTTGATGTACTTGGTGAGGGAGTGGGTGACCACGTCCGCGCCGTGCTCCAAGGGCCGGTATGCCGGTGGCGGGGTGTAAGTGGAGTCCACTGACAAGAGGGCGCCTGCGGCATGGGCGATGTCGGCCAGGGCGCGGATGTCCGCAACCTTCGTGGTTGGGTTGGCGATCGTTTCCACATGTACGAGCTTGGTCGTGGGGCGTATTGCCGCCCGCACCGCGTCGAGGTCGGATACGTCGACGAAGGTGGCTTCGATCCCGTACTTCTCAGGCAAGAGTTCGTCGAAAAGCCGGTAGACGGCTTCGTAAATGACGTTGGAAACGACTACGTGGTCGCCGGTCTTGAGAATGGTGAAGAACAACCCGTGAAGGGCTGCGACTCCAGTGGCCAGGACGGCTGCTGCCTCTCCTCCTTCGGCCGCGGCTAGCTTTTCTTCAAGAGCTTCCTGATTCGCTCCATGATGGCGTGTGTAGACCAGGGGTCCGCTTGTATCAGACCAGTTCATAGAGGAAGGGTCCTCGGGCAAAAGGTACGAATTTGCCATGACGAGGGGCTTGCGGATAGCCCCGGTCCCTTCGTCGACCTTGTTGCCGCCGTGAACGGCCCAGGTCGAGGTCCCCACTGTGTTTGGATGATGCTTATCCGGTGCGTGCATGCGTTTTGTTCCTTTCTGATGGGCCCTGAGCGACTAGTGAAAGGGGGCGTCGCGAGGGCTGTTACAAGTCCACCGTGTTGTCCCTTCTTCAACCAGTGGCAGGAATGCCGACATACGAAAGATGCACGCCAAGCTTCTATTGATGCCCCCGGGGTTAGTCCCCGGACGCAGAAAAGCCGGCATCTTCCCCTTTCAAAGGAGGAAGATGCCGGCCGTGTTGCCTCTTGGTGGGGCCGCTTTTCCGCGGCTGGACCAGCCACAGAGGCACACGTGGGCCGCAGGGTCAGGAATGCGGGAGGGTCCTTTCTTGCTACGGGCCCAGCTGCTGATTTTTTCGCTGTAAGGGCCTACCAGCCGCGTTCGGCGAGCCGGTGGGGTGCGGGGAGGTCCGAGGTGTTTATGCCCACCATGGCCTCTCCCAGACTTCGTGATACCGCGGCGAGGGCTTTGGGGTCGTCGTGGAAGGTTGCGGCTTTGACGATGGCCGCGGCGCGTTCTGCCGGATTGCCGGACTTGAAGATTCCGGATCCGACGAAGACGCCTTCTGCACCAAGTTGCATCATCATCGCGGCGTCTGCCGGTGTCGCGACACCGCCGGCGACAAAGAGCACAACAGGGAGTTGGCCTGTGCTGGCGACTTCTGCGACGAGGTCGTAGGGGGCTGCCAGTTCCTTTGCTGCAACGTACAGTTCGTCTTTTGACATGGATCGGAGTGCGTTGATCTCGGCCTTGATCTTGCGGATGTGCTTGGTGGCTTCTGAAACGTCACCGGTGCCTGCTTCACCCTTGGAGCGGATCATTGCCGCTCCTTCGTTGATGCGGCGGAGGGCTTCCCCCAGATTTGTGGCTCCGCATACGAAAGGGACGGTGAATTTGGACTTATCGATGTGGTGAACGTAGTCGGCTGGCGAGAGGACCTCGGACTCATCGATGTAGTCCACGCCCAGTTCCTCAAGTATTTGTGCTTCCACGAAATGGCCGATGCGCGCTTTGGCCATTACCGGTATGGAGACTGCACCGATAATCTGGTCGATGAGGTCGGGGTCACTCATCCGGGCTACGCCGCCTTGAGCACGGATGTCAGCGGGGACGCGTTCGAGCGCCATTACGGCGACTGCGCCGGCGTCTTCTGCGATCCTCGCCTGGCCTGCGGTGACGACATCCATAATGACACCGCCTCTAAGCATTTCGGCCAGACCACGTTTGACGCGACCGGATCCGATTTCTTCGTTGCTGCTCATGCGTTCTCTCTCTGTAGTTAGGATGCTGCGGAGTAGGTATGCCGGAATGTTCCGCGATATGCGGCCGGTGAGGTGTGAAGTTGTTTGGCGAAGGCTTGCCTCATACTCGTAGCCGTGCCGAAACCGCTTTGGGCTGCGACCTGTTCGATAGACATTTCCGAGCTTTCCAGCAGGTGTTGGGCCCTGCGAACACGTTCAGCGAGAAGCCACCTGCTTGGCGTGAGTCCATATTCACTTTCGAAACGCCGAAGGAGGGTTCTCCTGCTCATGCTCGCTTGATGGGCCAGGTCGGCGAGGGTGATGCGTTCTCGAAGATTGGCGCGCGCCCATTCGAGGGTCGGTCCCAGCCGGGAACCGGTGGGCTCGGGAACCGGTACCGGAACGAACTGAGCCTGATCAGCTGATCTGTGCGGTGGAACGACTAATCGGCGAGCCAATTCGTTCACCACGGAGGCGCCTAAATCGCGACGGACGAGTTCCAGGCAGAGGTCAATAGCGGCGGCCGTGCCGGCGGAAGTGAAAATATTGCCCTCCGCCGTGTACAACACCGCGGCGTCGACATCCACCAGCGGATAACGCCGTGCAAGCTTCTCGGCATACATCCAATGGGTGGTCGCCCGACGGCCGTTGAGCAGTCCTGCTTCCGCCAGGGCGAATGCCCCTGAGCACAGCCCTACGATTCTTGCTCCCCTCGCGTTGCCCTCCTGGAGAGCCGCCACCAATTCGGAGGAGGGCGGTGTATCGACATCAGCGAAGGCCGGAACGATAATTGTTCCCGCCTTGGTCAGGTCTTGCAGGGTTCCTGCCCCTGCCGCAGCAAAGCCCGAGGCCACCGTCGTATTCTCGGCGGTCGCGCAGAGACTGACCTCGTACGCCGGTGAGATAAGGTCTGGCCGCTTCGCCCCAAAGATTTCGCAGGGTACGGCGACTTCGAACAGCGGCGCGTCGGGCATGAGCACGACCCCCACTGTCCGATTGGCTGGATTCTTTTGCATATGAGCAATCGTGACACCGACATTTCATCCCGAACATGACCTCGCGTGCCACTTTCCGATCATTCTGAGCCAACCTCATCCAAGTGGCGCGTTTTTTGCGTTTATAGGCCATTCAGCCAATTGCCGGCGGCCGCGTGAGCAGATGAACTGTGTGAGTCGGCTCACCTACCACTGCTGCGGTATCTGACTTCACCCGCTCCGGGCGGCCCTCCTTGATGAGACTGCCGAGCCAAGGCCGAGCAGCCGACAACCTATCCGATTCGCAAGGAGTACCTCAATGAAGAAGTCCATCCTGGCTGCCTCTGCTGCAGCGGCAGTATTGCTGACAACCGGCTGCGGTGCCGGGCAACCGCCATCGAGTGCAGCCGCGTTTGGCAATTGCGCGCTCAAGGGGGACACAGGCACAATCTCGCTACACCCTGTGCAGAGTGACACGTTGGTCGTCGCGACCGTTCTGCCCAATCCCGGGTGGTGGAACGGAACCAGCCCCGACACCGTCAAGGACGGATTCGAATACTGCATGGCTGCGGACATCGCCCACCGGGCCGGGCTTTCACAGGTGAAAGTGAAGAATCTCGCCTGGGACCAGTTCATCTCCGGCAGGGCAACCGACTACGACATCGCGATGGCGTCGGTCACGGTGACAGACGAGCGCCAAAACGTCTTCAACTTTTCACGCCCGTACTTTTCGTCCAACCTCGGCGTCGTCACCAGAGCCGATGGTGGAGTGACTGAAGAGAACATTCACAACGCGAAAATCGGGGCTGTCCAGGGCAACGCAGGGGGTCAATGGGTAGCAAAGGTCTTCAAGCCCAGCACGCCGCCATCCTTTTTCCAAAACCAGACCGACATGCTCACGGCGCTGAGGGCCGGACAGATCGATGCGTTCATCACTGATACCACCCTGGCGTTGACCCTGACGAAGGACACTGGCAGGAGATTCGTGGTGGCCGGGCAGTACTCACTCGATCAGAGCTACGGCATCGTGACGCCTTTGGGCTCCGTGAATACTGCTCCTGTAGACCAGGCGGTAGCCGCCATGGAGAAGGACGGAACGCTCGATGACCTTTCTCGTACCTACTTGAAGCCCATGTTCGGCGAAGACCCGAAGAGCATCCCGTTCTGGAGCGTCAAATGACCTTCACGGTACCCAAACGCGTCTTCGACACGGCGTCGCCGATGTCCCCGCCACCGAAGAGCCTGACCCTTGCCGTGCTGGCAGTCATCTCATCCCTGGGGCTGATGTTGGCTGTTGCAGCGGTCGGCGGTGCGGCCTCGAACGCCGGCGCCGGAACTGGCGTCGCTCACAGTGCCGGCCTCCTCCTCAGCACCGCGGGCATTGCCATTGCCGCCGCCATCCTGTGGATCGCGGCCAGGTCTCTTCGCCGATCGCTCCAGTCAGCGAAGGAACTACGTACCGGGCAAATACCGCAGTCACGTGCCAGCGCCGCAAACGCCCGACAGGACGCCTTCGTGGCCCTGGGTTTGGGACTATCCCTGTCGATCGTTCTCGGCCTCGTTCTGCTCATGACAATGAATGACGCGAGCATCCAGCAGACTTTCTTCAACTGGGGCGCAGTCAGAGATAGCGCCACGGACGTGATGAAGTCCTTCGGCCTCAACGTCTGGATTGCCGTGGCAGCCGAGGCCATTGTCCTCGTGGCGGGCCTGGCATTGGGTGTGGCCCGCATGATTCCCGGAAAAGGCGGTAAACCCATCCGGGCATTGGCCATCGCCTACATCGACGTGATGCGGGCAGTGCCGGCCATTATCGTGCTCTACCTGGTGGGCTTCGGCTTGCCGCTGGTCAACATCCCGGTGCTCAGCGAGCTGCCCGCCGAATGGTTCGCCGTGACGGCCTTGTCGTTGACCTATAGCGCCTATGTTGCTGAGGTCTACCGTTCCGGGATTGAGTCTGTGCATCCGTCCCAATGGTCGGCCACGAGGTCACTCGGGTTCTCCTATGCCCAGACCCTGCTGTTCGTGGTCCTCCCGCAGGCTGTACGCGCTGTTATTCCTCCTCTTCTGACAATGTTCATCGCGCTCCAGAAAGACACCTCCCTAGTGAACATCATCGGGACCATGGACGCGTTCAACCAGGCAAAGTTCTACGCATCAAGCAGCTTCAACCTCTCATCCGTCACCGTCGTCGCGGCCTTGTTCGTGGTAATCACGATCCCGCAGACACGATTCGTCGACTGGATGCTGGCGCGCGGAGCTGCTCGCCGATCGGGGGCAAAAAAGTGAGTCTCATCGACGTCATCGGACTCGAAAAGCACTATGGCGACCACGCCGTGCTACAAGGCATAGATCTGTCCATCGCCAAGCACCAGGTGGTCACCCTCATCGGGGCCTCAGGCTCCGGAAAGTCGACACTGCTCCGTTGCATCAACGCACTGGAGCCGATCGACCGTGGCCAGATAATGCTCGGCGGGGACCTTGTAAGCGGCCCAGGCGTGAATGTAAACCGTCTACGACGCAAGATCGGCATGGTCTTCCAGTCCTACAACCTCTTCCCCCACATGACCGTGAAGGAGAACATCACCTTCGGGCCTATACGGCTCCGTGGCGACCGGCCGGAAGCGGCCCGGGAACGCGCTCAGGCCCTGCTGGAGCGGGTGAACCTCGCGCACCGGGCCGACTTCTATCCCGATCAACTCTCAGGGGGACAGCAGCAGCGTGTCGCGATCGTCCGAGCCCTGGCGATGGATCCGCAAGTCGTCCTTCTGGACGAGATCACTTCGGCGCTGGATCCCGAACTCGTCGCCGAGGTGCTCAACATCGTGCGTGAACTCGCCGCCGACGGCATGACCATGATCCTCGCGACCCACGAGATGCAGTTCGCCAAGGAGGTCTCCGACCTGGTCGTCTTCCTTGAGCAAGGCCGGCTACTGGAGCAGGGACCACCATCTCAGCTGTTCGAAGACCCCGTCGAACCACGAACTCGGGAATTCCTTCGCCAAATCGTCAAGGCGGGACGGCTGTAGAGGCCTACGGGCAAGGCGCCCCCGCCAAGTACACACCAGTGTCATGACTGACCAGACAGAACATCGCTCGAACTTTTCCTAGGAGAATTTATGACTACCTACAACCTCGCACTCGTTGGCTTTGGCGGAGTGAACAGGGCCCTTGCCGAACTCGTCAGGGACGACCCTGACCGCTTCGAATCGCTCGGCTTCCAGCTGAAGATCGTGGCCATCACCGACCTCGCCTTTGGTTCCCTGGTGCAGGCCGACGGCATCGACATCGCCGCGGTGCTGGCCATGCCCCGAGGCGCCACCTTCGAGGGGCTGCCGGGTGGCAGCAAGGATCCCCGCAACCAAGAGGTCATCAAGAGCAGTCCCGCTGACATTGTTGTCGAGGCGACCTTCACAAACCCAACCACCGGCGAGCCTGCGGTCTCCCACGTGCGCTGGGCTCTGGAGTCCGGCAAGCATGTCGTGACAACGAACAAGGGACCGGTGGCCCTGCACGGCATAGAGCTAACGCGCTTGGCCGAAGAGAACGGGGTTAGGTTCGAATACGAAGGGTCGGTCATGAGCGGCACGCCCGTCCTTCGGCTGGCCAAGAAGATGTTCGCAGGTCTCCAGATAGAAGGGGTCCAAGGCATCCTGAACGGCACCAGCAATTACGTCCTGGGCCAGATGGAGACTGGTTTGTCCCTGGATCAGGCGGTTGCCGACGCGCAGGCTCTCGGGTATGCAGAAGCGGATCCGACCGCCGACATCGAAGGCTCCGATGTTCGTTTGAAAGTGGCAATCCTGGCCAATGAACTGCTGGGCGCAGACATCACACCGCAGGACGTCACAACCACCGGCATCCAAGGCATCACCCCCGATGACGTCGTGCGAGCCCTAGGCGACGGCAAGCGGTGGAAGCTCATCGGCCAGGCAGTCCGTGAGGCGGATGGCAGCGTTGCCGCTTCTGTCGGCCCCGTGAGCCTTCCCGCCTCGCATCCTTTGGCCGGTATTTCAGGGGCAACCAACGCAGTATCCTTCGATACCGATCTGCTCGGGTCGGTGACTGTCTCAGGCCCCGGCGCCGGGCGCATCGAGACGGCGTACGCTCTCGTCTCGGACATCGTCGCCGTCGACTCCTTCGAGAAGGGAAGCATCCGTGCCTGATCAGGTTCTCGAGGCAGCAGCCCCCACGACCATCGCCCCCGAGCTTGCCGTCTACGACAAGTACACGGGAGCGCTGATGGCCACTCTCAACCAGTGCACTCCCTCTGACGCGCTGATCGAGATCGAGCGCGCCGCAGCCGGTGCCAAGACGGCGGCTTCCCTGCCGCGGCACGAACGCGGTCGCATTCTGGATACCGCGGCCGGGCTCCTGGAGCGCGCGGGGGACGAGGTCTCCGGCCTCATCGTGGCCGAAGCAGGCAAGACCATCCGGCAGGCCCGCAAGGAGGTGGCGCGCGCCGTCAACACTTTGCGACTCTCCGCAGCAGAGGCCCGGCGAAGCGCCGGCGAGGTCGTGCCCTTCGATGCCTTCGCCGGATCGGAGAACAGGCAGGGCTGGTTCACGCGGGAGCCATTGGGACTGATCGCGGCAATCACCCCGTACAACGATGCCCTGAACCTCGTGGCGCATAAGCTCGGCCCAGCCATCGCGGGTGGAAACTCCATAATTTTGAAGCCCTCCCCACTGACGCCGCTGACAGCCTTGCGCCTGGTCGACCTGCTTACCGAGGCCGGCCTGCCGGCAGACATCATCACTGTTGTCCTGGGTGAACCGGACGTTGGCCAGGCCATTGTGTCCTCGCCACTGGTGCGGATGGTCTCGTTCACGGGAGGATTCCAGACTGGCAAAGCCATTGCCGCCACAGCTGGAATCAAGCGTTTGGCCATGGAACTCGGAGGGAATTCACCGGTCATCGTCTTTGACGACGCTGACCTTGAGAAGGCTGTCGAAGCGTGCGTGTCGGGCTCCTACTGGGCCGCCGGGCAGAACTGCATCGGCACTCAGAGAATATTGGTTCAGCACCCTGTCTACGAAAAGTTCCGCGCTGCCTTCGTCGCCGCGACCAAGGCACTCAATGTGGGTGCCCCGACGGATGAAAGTACAGATGTCGGGCCTATGATCAGCGCCGCCGCCGCCGCGACCGCCAAGCGAAAGATCGACGAGGCAGTCTCCAAGGGCGCCAGCGTGCTCGCCGGTGGAACGCTTCACGGCCCGGTCCTGACCCCCACGGTCCTCACCGATGTGCCGCACGAGTGTGCAGCATGGGGTGAAGAGGTTTTTGCCCCGATCGTTCTCCTGGAATCCTTCGAGACAACGGAAGAAGCGATTCGGATGGCCAACGATTGCGACTACGCCCTCCAGGCAGGTCTGTTCACCAAGGACCTCGACCGCGCCCTCCGTACCGCGAAAGCTATCGACGCCGGGGGTGTCATGATCAACGACTCATCCGACTACCGCTTTGATGCGATGCCCTTTGGCGGCTCGAAGTACGGCAGCATGGGCCGAGAAGGAGTTCGGTTCGCCTATGAGGAGATGACTCAGCCGAAAGTCGTGGCGATCAACTCATGAGCGAAGCGGTCCCCGGCTTTCGACAGGAACAGGACAGCCTCGGCCGGCTGCCCGTCCCCAAGGGCGCTTTGTGGGGAATACACACCGAAAGGGCCCTTCAAAACTTCGCGATTAGCGGCATACCGCTTGGCCGGCACAGGCAGCTTGTTCGCGCCCTTGCCCACGTTAAGAAGGCAGCAGCGCAAACCAACGCCAGCCTCGGCCTGATTCCGGCGGATGTGGGCAGGGCGGTCGCAGCTGCCTGTGACATCGTTGCACGCGGCGGTGCCGACGACGCCTTCCTCGTGGACGTCGTACAAGGGGGAGCAGGCACGTCGACGAACATGAACGCCAACGAAGTCATCGCCAACCTCGCTCTGGTACAACTTGGCCATAAACCTGGTGACTATGACAAAGTGGACCCGATCGGTCACGTCAACAAATGCCAGTCGACCAACGACGTTTACCCCACCGCTGTACGTCTGGCGTTGCTCTTTGCGCTGGAGGGGTTACAGGAGCAGCTCGAAGCTTTGGGGGAAGCTTTCGCGGAGAAGGGTGGGGAATTCGCTTCGATACCTAAAATCGGGCGGACGCAACTGCAGGATGCTGTTCCGATGACCCTCGGACAGGAATTCACCGCGTTTTCGGTCACGGTCGGGGAAGACATCCTTCGACTGGAGGAGGCATCCTCCCTCTTGAGGGAGTGCAGCCTGGGTGCTACAGCCATAGGAACTGGCATCACGGCGCACCCGGATTACGCGGCCAACGTCGTCGAGGCGCTGTCGGAATCGAGCGGGATGCGCCTGGTACGAGCAACGGATCTGATAGAGGCTACCTGGGACACGGGGGCCTTCATGACGTTCTCCGGTGCACTCAAGCGGACCGCGGTGAAGCTCTCCAAGATTTCCAGTGACCTGCGGCTGCTTTCAAGCGGGCCGCAGGCAGGATTATCGGAGATCTCTCTGCCGGCACGGCAGGCAGGGTCATCCATCATGCCTGGCAAGGTCAACCCAGTTATCCCGGAAGTCGTCAACCAGATCGCCTACCATGTCGCGGGTGCCGATCTAACGGTGACCATGGCGGCTGAGAACGGGCAGCTCCAGCTCAACGCATTCGAGCCGGCCATCGCCCACGTTCTGCTGCAGTCGGTAGAGTGGCTGGCCAACGGATGCGGCGCACTTCGAGAATTCTGTGTCAGCGGCATTCAGGCTAACGAGGCCCAGCTCCGACAGATGGCCCGCACGTCCACTGCCCAAGCGACTGCCTTCCTCCCCGTCCTCGGCTACGAGATGACGGCCGATTTAGCTCGCCGTGCCCTTGACACGGGCAGGAGCGTGTCCGACATCGCTGTCTCAGACGGCCTTCTCGAAGCAGGCCAGGCAGAATCCCTTCTCCAGCTTTAGTCGAGTCCGTCGTCGACTTCACCCGTCCCCGGGACGAGCGAGTCGACACACCTCATCAGGGCGACGACGTCCTGAGGCGCTTGTAGCCAGTGCTGTGTCCTTGAGCCTCTGCCGCCCCTAACACCCCGCGGTGCACGCGCTAGAAACCCAAACATCATCCGCCATTGAGAGTCAGGAGCATAGGTGGCTACCGACACGAAGAACCGCATCGATATAAAGGCAACCGGGAGGCAAGAACTACAACGCAAACTTGATTCGAGTGTGAACGTACTTATCGAAATGGCCCTCCAACTTGGAGATCGTGGCATCCTCATGACTCGCCGGTCCGGTTACGACTACACCGTGGAACTCGATCCCAGGGTCCAGTTCGGAGAAACACAGGAACAATGCGAATGGGAGACTGCGACTCCTCTTCTGCTGACTACGTGCAGCGAGCAGGGGAGTGACAAGGGTGCCCAGTCCGCTGGATCAGACTGACAGGGCAATTCTTCGCAGCCTCGAACTTGACTCCCGCCTCACCGTCGAAGCCATCGCCAGCCGTGTAGGAACCAGCGGCGCCGAGTGCGCAGCGCGAATAGTGGAGCTGGAGACGGACGGTCACATCGGAGGCTACACGATCGTGCGGACCTATCCTGACCCAACGAACCGTCCCGTTTCCGGCTTGATCAGAGTGATCCGGGACCCGACCCGAAGCGGTGCTGATCTCCTTCGGAGCCTTGACTTCATCCCGGAGATCCTGACCGCGGAGATCGATGACCAGGACAGCTCGCTGCTCCTCCGGGTGCAACTGACCAACTCCCTCCGACTAGCTGAAATCGTCGCTTCGCTCCAGGCACAAACTGCCGTGCTGTCCGTCCACGGCGCCACTAGCACCGTCCTTCTTACGCGGCCGAGCCCTGTCACGCAGGAACATCAGTGATGGTCTTGGTCGACGCTTCAATCGGGCCAAAGAACTGTCGGACGCTGAAGTGGCGCGACTCTTTCACAGATTGGCATTGGAACCAATGGCGCCATGTCGTGGAGGGCGGAAGCATTGAAGGAATGAAGCCCCAACACACACTTCTTGCCGTAATCGTCGCCGTAATCTGGGGCGTGAACTTTGTTGCAATTGAGGTCGGGCTCCGGGATGTGCCCCCGCTCGTTTTCGCAGCGCTTCGCTTTGCACTGGTTGTCGTACCAGCTGCGTTCTTCGTACGTAGGCCGAATGTCTCTTGGGCGGTGCTTGCAGGCGTAGGGCTTTTCATGAGCGCCGGTCAGTTCGGACTGATATACCTCGCCATGCATTTGGGCATGCCCGCCGGATTAGTGCCATTGGTGCTGCAGAGCCAGATGCTTTTCACAATCCTGCTGGCCGGTATTGTGCTCCGGGAACGGGCCACGGCCGGCCAACTCGTTGGGGTAGCCACAGGAGTGATAGGCCTTGTGCTCGTGGCCTGGGGACGAGGATCTATAGCCCCGCTCGGGCCCCTTTTGCTCGTGGTTCTGGCCGGCTTGTCCTGGGGAATTGGAAACACCATTGCACGTTCCGCAAAAAGTTCCTCCGGGCTGGGCCTCGTGGTGTGGTCGGCCTTGTTCGTACCAATACCCCTCCTTGCGCTCTCCGCCCTCGTCGATGGCCCCTCTGCTGCTGTAGAGGCCATCACACACATGACGCTTCCCACATGGGCCAGCACATTTTTCACCGTTGTCCTTTCTTCCCTCGTTGGCTACTCAGCGTGGAACACGTTGCTTGGCCTATACCCTGCGGCCTCGGTCGTTTCTTACACGCTCCTCGTTCCTCCGATTGGAATGCTCGCTGCCTGGATGGCCTTTGGAGACGTTCCTCAACTGCTCGAGATTGCGGGCGGACTCATACTCCTCACAGGGGTCGGACTTACGCTCGTAGGTCCCGGGACGAAAGGCGCAATAAAGCAACGCGACCTTGCTGGGACATCTTCTGCCGAATCAACGATCCAGACGTTGGGTGCCAAAGGGACGTACCAGGGCACCGAAACCTGATGGTCGTTGCACTGTTGGATCGCAGCAAGAGCCGGTCGGCCAGCACCGGATCTCGGGAGAGGCGGTAACAGACTCCTGGCCATGCAACTCACCGGACACAACGCGAGAGGGGAGGGGACACCCTCCCTTGAGAGGAAACTACTTGCCTGAGAGCCGAGAATTACCACCCCAACGAGTCTTCCTCGGTAGCTGGCCGACACCCTTGGAACCAGCACCGCGCCTGGCTGAAGCACTTGGTCTACTGCCAGACGATTTGTGGATCAAACGGGATGATTTGACCGGGCTCGGAGGAGGTGGCAACAAGGTTCGAAAGCTCGAATGGACTATCGGGCACGCTATCGCCCAAGGTGCAGACACTCTAGTCACCACCGGGGCACCTCAAAGTAACCACGCCCGCCTGACCGCGGCCGCTGCGGCCAGGCTCAACATGGACGCAGTCCTTATCTTCCCTGGCGAACGGAAACTGCTTCACTCAGGGAATGTCGTATTGAACGGCCTGTTCGGAGCCCGGGTTGCTTGGGCTGGAAAGGAGGCGCCCGACGGCCTGGGGAAGACGGCTGAGTCCGTGATGTCAGCACTGCGTGGTGAAGGACGACATCCATTCCTTATCCCCTTCGGGGGATCGAATGCAGCCGGAGCGACAGGATACAAGGTTTGCGGCGACGAGCTCCGGCGACAAGTGCCTGACCTTCATACTCTTGTAGTCGCTCTCGGGTCGGGGGGAACAATGGCTGGCCTCGTCGCGTGTCTCGGTGCCGCAAAGGTCCTGGGCATCGATACAGGAGCGATGGAAGCACCGCTTGCCGCGGTCTCCGTAATGGCGAGTGAAGCTGGTCAAGTCAACATCCGGACGGATCAGCTCAGGGCTCGGTTCGATATGGTCGGTGAAAGCTACAGCGACTTACCCGAGAGCACCATCGATGCCATTTACCTGACTGCCCGTACAGAAGGAATCGTCCTGGACCCCGTATACACAGGTCGTGCCATGGGCGGACTCGTTGCATCCGTCCGTGACGGCCAGATTCAGCCGGGTAAAAAGACGGTGTTTCTTCATACCGGAGGCCTTCCAGGGCTTTTCGGGCACCGCCCCATGATCAATGACGCAGAGTCCGGCCTGGTCAACTTCCAATGGCAATAGCCCACCGAGGGCACCGCTATGTCGTCCGCGTCGTTGCCGAGGGCATGTTTGGATCGGTCAGCAGATTGGACGTTGGAGGGCCACGCGAGCGTCTCAGGAACTCTAGGTCGGTGTGATCCTCGGCGGCGAAACCGGTCCACGCTGATGGCAGAGCTTAAAGTGTCATACCAGGTCGGTCTTACTGGCGCTGTCGCAGGAGGCCTCGAGGGAAATTTACACCCCGCAATTACCGTGCCGACATGGGACTTCTACTCGGATATGCGAGGACCTCGACCGCCGATCAGAAATGAGGTCAGGCTGGGAGCTCCTGCTTCTTGAATTCAGCGGCCGTTTCGAGCAGCTGGGCGGAAAGGCGTTTTGCGTCCTGCCGGGCGAAGCGACCGATTGGCATGGCGATGCTTAGGGCGGCATGCTGGCCGTCGACCACGCCTAGGGACACGGCCATGGCAGCCACGTCGTCCTCGCTCTCTTCGAAGTTCATGCCGATCTTCTGCCGGCGTGCCTGGTCCACATCCCGGTACAGCTTGGGGAGATCGATGTTGGCGTTGACGGCGGAGACCGTGTCGTCGAGGACGCGGTAGCGCCTCTCAATGTCTTCCCGCGGCAGGTCCGCCAGCATGGCCTTGCCTGCCGACGTGAGATGGGCTGGAAGGACGACGCCGGTGCGGAGGCCAAAACGGAGCGCATGGGTGGTGGCCTCGATGCCGTCCAGGTGGTGGATTTCCGTGCCGATGAGCACTGCGAGGTGGCTCGTCTCTCCGATGCGGGTGAATAGCCGCTCCAGATAGGGGCGCACACGCACGGGCAGGGACGGAGGGGCGTTGTCGATGGCCGGCCTCCGGTAGTCCGGGCCCGGGGCATAGCGCCGCTGCGCCACTTGCTCGGCGAAGCCGTCTCCAACCAGGGTCACCAGCAGGCGCTGGGCCGTTGACGGGTTCACCTCGAGGATGCTGGACGCCTCGGTCACGCTGATTGAACCCTGCTCCGCCATGTGCTTGAGCAGCACCAGGGCTCGGTGAACGGACTCTACCCGCGGTGCATCATCTTTGCGTATCACGCAATTGATCGTACCAGTCATTGCGGTTGACGCACTGCGCTGACTAGCCTCAGATCACAACGTACGCAACGAACCCGGCGAAAAGCCGGGCCCCGCTCGCGTCGTTCTCGCCCCAGCTGAACTCCCTAACTGAATCTCCCCAAAATGAAGGCGCCGCCGGCGCCGCTGCTCACCCGACGAAGGAGTCTTGATGAGTCTGTCCCAGCCGTCACGGGCCGTAAAGCGCTCGCTCAAGCCCGCAGCACCCGCCTCCCGGCAGGCCAAGCGCGCTGTCCTCAGCGGAACCTTCGGGTCCGCCCTCGAATGGTTCGACTTCGCCGTCTATGGCGCCATGGCCGCAACCGTCTTCCCCAAGCTGTTCTTCAACGACATGAACTCCGCGATCGCGCTGCTTGCCTCGTTCGCAACCTTCGGCGTCGGATTCGTGGCCCGTCCGCTGGGCGGAATCGTGTTCGGTCATCTGGGGGACCGAGTGGGACGCCGCAAGATCCTGCTCACCACCTTCATCATGATGGGCGTCGCGTCGATGGTCATCGGCCTGCTCCCGCCGCAGTCGGCCATCGGCATCGCCGCCCCGGCGCTGCTGGTTCTCATGCGCTTCGTCCAGGGCATCGCGCTAGGAGGGGAGGCCACGGGAGCCCAGCTGATGACCATGGAGCACGCCCCCGCGGACCGCCGCGCCTTCTACGGCGGGCTCATGGCGATGGGTTCGCCCATCAGCCAGGTCGCCGCCAACCTGATGCTGGCCGTCCTTTCCGGTGTACTGAGCCAGGAAGCGTTCCTTTCGTGGGGCTGGCGTGTGCCGTTCCTGCTGAGCATCCTGCTGGTGGCCGTGGGCATCTACATCCGGCTCAAGGTTGAAGAGACGCCGGTGTTCAAGGAGGGCATGCAGCAGATCGCCCAGGAATCCACCACACCGGCCACGGTGATCAAGACCCACGGTGTCACTATTCTGCGCCTCATTCTGGCCTTCTCCCCGATCGTCGTGACGTTCTACATCGTCTCGGTGTTCGGCATCAGCTACCTCACCACCCACGGTTTTTCGCAGAGCCAGACGTTCACGATCATCATGATCTCCAACTTCCTCTCCGTGATCGCGATCTGGTGGGGAGGCCGGCTCGCGGACGTCTACGGCCGACGTCGGATCCTGATGATCGGATCGGCAGGCACCCTGCTCGCCGCCGTCCTGTTCTTCCCGGTGGTGAACCTGGGCAGCTTCCCGCTGACGCTGGGCATGGTGGCGTTCTCCCTGGTGACCGCGCAGTTCGGCAACGCCGGCCAGGGGGCGCTCTTCGCCGAGGCGTTCCCCACCCACATGCGGTACACCGGATCAGCACTCGCCCTCACCGGTTCCAACCTGATCTTCGCCGCCCCCGCACCGTTCCTGGCCTCCTGGCTGATGAGCATCAGCGGCGGCAGCACCGTCTCCATCACCATTGCCTGGATCGTGATCATCGCCGCCGCGCTGATCAACATGGTAATGATGGGCGACGGCAAGACCCTCGAGGGCGGCCAGCACCGCTTCGGCCGCCACGTCCCAGTTGACGAAACGACGACGACGGCGCCCACCGCCACCGGGCTGGCCGGCTCCGCAGATGCCGAAGAGGCCGTGACCCGATGATCGTTGAACAGCGCACCTACGTCCTGCACACCGGCGCCCGGCTCAACGAGTACCTCGAAGCGTACGAAAGCATCGGCCTGCCCGCGCAGAAGCCGATCCTGGGCGGCTTCCTCGGCTACTTCGTGACCGAATTCGGGCGGCAGAACGAGCTCAACCACTTCTGGGCGTATGCGGACCTGGAGGACCGCCGGGCCCGCCGTGCCGAGCTCGCCAAGAACGGGCAGTGGCAGGAATGCCTGGCCATCATCCGGCCGATGATCATGACGATGGAGAACCGGATCATGTACCCGACGTCCTTCTCGCCGATCCGTACTCTGCCCGTTGCCATCACCGATTCCCACACGGCGTTCAGTCGGAACCAGGAGCCCGGCCATGACCAGTAATCCCACAGCCACACTCGGCGCCGAGGCAATCAAGCAACCGGTGCTGCTCCAGACGGCGATCGTGACCGGCGGCGCCGGCGGCATCGGCCATGCCATCAGCCGACGCCTCGCCGCGGAAGGCTACGCCGTCGTCGTCGCGGACCTCGACCAGGACGCGGCGGAACGGACGGCCGCCTCGCTCCCCGCCGTGGGCTGGGCCGAGCACCGCGGCTTTGCGGGCAACCTGGCCGACGGAGCAGCCAACCGGGAACTTGCCGCGTTCGCCGCTCAAGCCGGCCCGGTGGGGGTGGTGGTCAACGCCGTCGGCATTTCCCCCAAGCGGAACGGCCACAAGATTCGCTTCTTCGAACTCAGCGACGAGGAGTGGAACGCCGTCATGGCGGTCAACGTCGCGGCGCCCTTCTTCCTCATCCGCGAGGTCTACCGGCACATGCCCACTGACGGTTCCGCCAGCATCGTGAACCTACTGTCCATCACGGCCAAGACCGGTACCGGCGGCGGCCCGGACGCGGACTTCGCCCCGTTCTTCCCCAGCTCCGTGGCCTACGGGGCGTCCAAGGCGGCGCTGCAGAACCTGACCGCCAGCCTCGCTCACGAACTCGCCGACCTGAAGATCCGCGTCAACGGCGTGGCCCCGGGATTCGTGCATACACCGATGATGGGCGATGTAACCCAGGACGCCCGACTCCTGGGACAGGTCCCGATGAAGCGCTTCGCGAGGCCGGAGGAGATCGCCGACGCGGTCGCCTTCCTCACCGGCAACCAGTCCACCTACATCACCGGCATCAGCCTAGATGTCAACGGCGGCTGGCTCACCTGCTGAAACGCCGAGCCGCCGCGCACACAACCCGCCTCACAAGAGGCGCAGGACCAATTACAGCAACACACCTGAAAGGGACAGCACCATGACCATGCCCGAACACGACTACGACGTGGTGGTCCTCGGATCCGGCATCGCGGGACAGTCGGCAGCCACCAGCGCGGCGCAGGCCGGCCTCAAGGTGGCGCTCCTGGAAAAGACCGGCAAGCTCGGCGGCTCCTCGGCCATGAGCGGCGGATTCTTCGCCTTCTCCGGGACCGAAGAGCAGGCGGCCGAAGGCGTGGAGGACACCGCGGACCTGTTCCTGCAGGACCTGCTCTCCACCGGCGGCGGCGTCAACGACTGTGCCCTGCTGGACGCGTACCTGGACCGCCAGGACGAGACATACCAGTGGCTCAAGGACCAGGGCGCGAAGTTCCGGGCCCTGGAAATCAGCTCCGGACAGTCCGCACCGCGCAGCCACAACACCGTGATCACCGAACTGCTCGCCAACCTGCACCGGACCTTCAACGATAACGGCGGCGAAACCCTTCTGGGACACCGCGCGATCCGGCTGGTGCGCAGCAACGAAGGCCAGGTGACCGGCGTCGTCGTCGAATCCGAAGGCACCGAGTCCCTGTTCACCGCACGCGCCGGCGTGATCCTGGCGACCGGCGGCTTCAGCCGCAGCACCGATCTGCTTCGCACTTTCGCGCCGGAACAGCTGGCGGCCATCCCCTACGGCGGGGCGGGCAACACCGGTGACGGCCTCAAGATGGCCTGGAAACTCGGTGCCGGCGTTGCGGACATGTCCTACATCACCGCCACCTACGGCTCCCACCCGGAAACCGGCGAGGAGTTCCACGAACTGCTCACCGCGTATTACATGGGCGCGATCATCGTGAACAAGGACGGCCGGCGCTTCGTCGACGAGTCCAAGTCCTACAAGACCCTTGGCCGCGAGGTGCTCAAGCAGCCCGAAGGACTGGGCTTCGAGATCTTCGACGCGAAGGTCAGGGCCAAATCGCACCCCGGCATCCCGCTCAACGACATTGGCATGATCGAGGACCTGGGCCACCTCTTCAAGGCGGACACCCTCGAGGAATTGGCCGAGGCCGCCGGCATCGATGCCGCCGGCCTGCGGGCGACCGTGGCCCGGTACAACGCTTCCGTGGCCGGCCACGGCGGGGACGAGGCGGGCCGCACCCACCTGTGCAACGGCGTCGGCGACCTCCTGCCACTGGACCAGGGGCCGTTCTACGCCTACCCGGCCAAGGCCCTGATGACCACCACCTACTGTGGCCTGACCATCAGTCCCAGCGCCGAGGTGCTTGACGTCGACGGCGACGTGATCCGCGGCCTGTACGCAGCCGGTGAGCTGACCGGCGGATTCCACGGCGCCACCTACATGACCGGCACCTCACTGGGCAAGGGCGCCGTCTTCGGCCGCATTGCAGCTGAGCACGCAGCCGCCAAGCTGGCATCGGGCGTGGCGCAATGAGCATGGGCGCGCCGCAGCAGAAGGAAAGTATTCCGGCAACAGACCACGGCGGGGACAGCGTGGACGAGGTCCGCCGGGTGGATGTAGTGGTGGTCGGATCCGGTGTCAGCGGTTCTGCCGCTGCCATGACCGCCGCCCGGCGCGGCGCCACAGTGGCGCTGCTGGAGAAGCAGGCGGCCTTCGGCGGTTCGGCCGCCCTCTCGGCAGGCATGTTCTGGACCGCGCCCAGCGTCGAGGCCTACCGGAAGCGGATTCCGCTGGGCAACGTGGAGCTCGGCAGCCGCTTGGTGGCCGACTATGAGGACGCACTCGCCGAGCTGCGGGCCGCCGGCCTCCGGGTTGCCAACGAGCCGAAGCGGGACATCATGACCTTCGGCATCGGCTACTCCACGGACATCCACGGCATCCTGGCGTGGTGCCGGGACCAGATCGTCGCGGCCGGGGGAGAAGCCACCACTGGAGCCGTCGTCACCGGACTGGTGCGGAACGGCTGCGCCATCACGGGAGTTCTGGTGCGCACCACGGACGGCCGCCGCATCCGCTACGAGGCCGCCGCCGTCGTTCTGGCCAGCGGCGGGTTCCAGGGCGACCGCGCCGAGCTGACCCGGTCCATCGGGCCCAACGCTGACCGGCTGGTGCCGCGCTCCAATCCCGGCAGCGTCGGCGACGGGCTTCGCCTCGCGCGCGCCGCCGGCACCGGAGGCACGACGGCGATGAGCACGTTCTACGGGCACCTGCTGCCGTATCCGCTCCCCAGGTTCGAGACCGAACATTACCTGCCCTATTCGCAGTACTACTCCGGCTCCACTGTGCTGGTGAACCTGGAGGGCAAGCGTTTTGCGGACGAAACCGACGGCGACGAACTCCTCAACCAAGCCGTCACCTTCCAGCCTGAAGCGCGCGGGATTCTGATCTTCGATGAGTTCGTGCGGAGCACGGAAGTGCTCGACGAACCGTTCCCGGGCCTGGGCAGCATCGACCGCCTCGGCATCGCCATCGAAGCCGGCGCCCAGCACGCCGTGGCGCAGACCCTCCCGGAACTGGTGAACCTGGTCGCCGGCTGGGGCGTGGACCGCGATCAGCTCGCACGCACCCTGGACCGGTATACGGAAGTTGCCGGCCAAGGCGGCGGCACCGCCGACGGCGTAACGGTGTCCGCCTCCGCGCGGGCACCGCAAGATGGCCCCTTCTACGCGCTCATGGTCCAGCCGTCCATCACGTTCACCTTCGGCGGAGTCCGCACCAATGCGCGCGGCGAAGCCCTGGATTACGACGGCGCAGCCGTACCGGGGCTGTTTGCCGCCGGCGCCGATATCGGCGGGCTGTCCAACTACGGCTACGCCGGCGGCCTGGCCCCCGGCTACATCACCGGCCGCTGGGCCGGGACCTCGGCCGCCGAGCGGGCGGCCTCCTTGGTACGCAACGAAAGCTACGCTGTCGTAGGCGCCGACGGGCGCGGCACGGAAAGGAACGCGCAATGAGATTAACAGCAGTGAAATCAACAGCAGGAAGTTCAACGGCAGACGTCCTGGTGATCGGCGGCGGAGGATCCGGCATGAGTGCCGCGATCTCCGCGGCCACCAGTGGAGCCACGGTGATGGTGCTGGAAAAGTGCGCCAAGGTGGGCGGCAGCACGGCGATGTCCGTGGGCTCCTTCACCGCCGCCAACACCGCCTACCAGCACCGTGCCGGGGTTAACGACAGCATTGAGCTGTTCGTCGAGGACATGAAGGTCGCCAACGGCGAATTCGAGCAGCGCGAAAACAAGGAACTGCGCCGGATCCTCGCCGAAAATGCGGGCACCACGGTGGAGTGGCTCGGCAGTATCGGGGTGCAGTTCCTTGGCCCCACCCCGGAACCGCCGTACGAGAAGCCGAGAATGCACAACGTGCTGCCGAACTCGGGAGCCTATGCCGAGGCGCTGCTGCGCGAGTGCAGGAAGCGCGGCGTCGTCATCCACACCTCCATGCGCGTGGAGGAGCTGCTGCGCAACGCCGACGGCGAGATCATCGGCGCCCGGGCCAACGGCAGGGAGTACTTTGGCCGCCGCGGCGTCATCCTGGCCACCGGCGACTACTCGGCGTCGACCGACTTGAAGGCCAAGTACGTGGGGGAGGCCGCTGCCAAAATCCCGCCGGTCAACCCCAACAACACCGGCGACGGTTTCAAGCTGGGAACCGAGGCGGGCGGGGTCATGATCCAGATGGACCGCCTGTACGAGGGGCTCCGTTTCGCCCCCTCTACCCGCGTGGACCCGATCAAGATGCTTCCGTCCCATCCACTCATTTCCAAGGCCATGCGTCTGGTGGTCGAGCGTCTGCCGCGGAGGATCCTGGCCTACGTGGTCCGCGGCGCACTGACCAGCTGGGTTGGCCCCAACAACACCATGTACCGGGCCGGGGCGATCCTGGTGGGCCACGCAGGGAAGCGCATCGCCAACGAGGACTCGGACAAGGCCATGGCACGGGCCACCGCCGCCGATTCCAACAACACCGCCTACATGATCTTCGACGAGCGGGTGGCCCGGAAGTTCTCGGCCTGGCCCAACCCGGTGTCCACGTTCCCCGGAGTGGCCTATGCCTACGTTGATGATTACAAGCGGTATCGCCCGGACGTCTATCACCGGGCCGGCACCATCGAGGAACTGGCCGCGAGCACCGGCCTCGATCCCGCAGTACTGACCGCGAGCGTGACGGAATGGAACGCAAAGGTGGCGGTGGGCAACGACGGCGACTTCGACCGCCAGCACCTTGGACAGGGCGTGAGTGAGGCCCCGTTCTACGCGCTCGGCCCGATGAACGCCTACATCACCTTGGCCGACGGTGGGCTGGCCGTCGACACCGAACTGAGGGTGACCACGGCCGAGGGGGAAGCCATCCCCGGCCTGTGGGCGGCCGGATCAACGGGGCAGGGCGGGCTCCAGCTGCTCAACCACGGGCTGCACATTGGTTGGGCAATAGTTTCCGGGCGCATCGCCGGCCGCAACGTGGCCCAGGCCCCGAGTCGGCGCGACATGACGGCCGCCACGGGCGTTGCCGTCGGCTGAAACCGCACTGACATGCCGGCGGGAGGCCTGCCCCGGGATTCCTAGCCCGGTACGCTGGCCGCCCGCTCCACACCGCGAGCACGTCAAGGACTTGACCATGAATACTCACTGCAACGCCCTCGTCGTTCCGGTCTTTCACAATCTGCGCCAGTGGCGCCTCGCCCTTGCGGGCCATCAATAACATCCTGGCGGAACTCCGCCCCACACGGCGTGGGCATGGTCAACATCCTTCCATGAGCACAAGCTCGCTAGGTCAAGGAGTCAACAAAACCGGGGGCAGTCCCATCCGTGGGTGCGCCCCTCGGCTCGGACCGGTGGGACCGTCCTCTATGGAACGCAGACAAGCGTTTCCCGTACCGTAGCCGGAAAGGCTTCCTCGAAGGCTTCATCGCTAGGCGTCCAAACCCCTGCAAGCCAAGCCATGATCATGAGGATCATGACGGGGCTATCCGGGTGCTTTTGAGCCCCGTGTTTCATCGGGCCGGGGAAAGCGTGGTTCAGCATGTGGTGCTCCTTGTTCTCGCTAGGGACTGCAGGCGCTGAGGGGGACTTCTGCGCTGGCTTCTGCTGTTCCCTGTCCGGAGGTCGCTGATGTATGACATCGATGTTCTTCATTTGACTCACGTCCCGTGTTCCAAGTGTTGCGAGTGGGTAGCCGCGTTGCTGCCTCAGAGCAGCAGCGCGGCTACCCGGCTTCTTAGCTTCAGCAGTGTCAGGAGGTCGCTACCTACTCGACCGAGTTGCTGTCTTCCTCGCCGGCGATTTCGTGGGGCTCATGCAGATCTCTGTTGACGTTGCGGGTCCGGCACGGACGGAGATCCAGACCAGCAATCAGACCAGGGCGATCGCGGTAAGTCCGATGGGCGCCGACCATGACACATACCAACACCTCTTCTTAACGACAGGAAGTGTGAAGAGGCCCGGCGAGAACGGTCCTGCACACCATTTTTGCTGAGGATCCGCGCGAACAGGGCCACAACCGCTAGTCCCATGGTCACGAAGAAGACTCCTGCTGCCGCGGCGACTAAGGTGGCGTGGACCTGCTTTAAGAATGACCGAGGTCTGTGTTGGCGGCGGAGCGGTGGTTGTGTTGCGAATAGTCGGCGATCCGGGTGACCGCCATTACCGCCCCGCCGCGGTCTAACAGTCCTGGTAGATCCGATACCGCCTACTGTGGCTGGAAATCGTAGGTTTCGAGGTTCTGGACAATGCGTGGGTCTGTCCGCCAGACGTCGATTCCGTCAAGCTGATGGATAAGCACTCGTCCCCGCCCGCCCGTGAGATGAATCCATATGATGCTGCCGTCCTCGGTGACATCGTCGACCGTCCCGGTAGCGAGGAAGGTATTGCCGCGGCGTAGCTCGATCAGTTCCCGTCGCCAGAGATACCTCCAGTTCCTCATCATTTGTGGTTGGTAAGTACGGCCCTGCGAATGCTCGGGCACTGAGGTGGAAGCAGAGATTTGCTGTGTGGACCCAGGGGTTGCGAGCGTCCGGGATGGACGTTCCTGAGCGATGCGAATGTTCATTTTGGGTTTTCCGTTTCAGTGTTCGTCTGAATACCGTTCACGGGTCTGGTTGTCCTGCCATTGTTCTCCACTGCGAATCACCGGGGTTCTGGAGGCCGCGAGCCGTGCGGGTTACGGGAGCAGGTGGCCTGCAGAAACCGCTAGGGGTTTCCCGTAGCAGCTTCGCGTGCATCTATCCTGGCAAGTATGCGTTCTGCCCGCAGAATTACAGGCTTATCCACCATTTCGCCGTCGACGAGGACGACGGCATCGCGCGATGACCCCGCTGCCCGCAAGATCCGCTTGGCCCAGTCCAAATCCTGTTCCTGTGCCTGGAAGACCGGTTTTGTCCCAGGCACCTGGCTGGGATGAATCAGCAACTTCCCTGTGAACCCCAGCCGCCGCTGCCTTTCAGCGTCGCGTGCCACAAACGTTGGGTCCGTGACGTTCTGGGTGACGCCCGCAATAGGGCCCTCCAGTCCTGCTGCCCTGGATGCCACTACCAGTTGGGAACACGCGTACAGCAGCTCCGGTTCGTCGGGCTGGGAGGGGCAGATGCCGGTATCCGCCGCGAAATCCAGGTTGCCGAAAGCCAGCCTGGTGACACCGGGAACGCGTGCCAGCTCGGCAGCGTGCATCACTCCCAGCGCAGACTCAACTAGCACCAGGAGTGACACAGAACCCAGCGCATGAGCCACCGCAGCAAGCTCCTCCGGCGAGGACCCCTTGGGGACCATTACGCCCTTGATGTAGCGTCGATGTCTCAGCGCGGCCAGATCAGCTTCCAACCATGGGGATTCGACGCTGTTGACCCTGACCACGGCTGGTGAAGCATCAACGAACTCAGCAGCAGCAGTCCGAGCATCGTGCTTGTCCTCCGGCCCAACCGCGTCCTCAAGGTCAATGATCACGGCATCTGCGCCGGAGGCAGCAGCTTTGCTGAATCGGTCCGGCCGCGATCCAGGAACGAAGAGGAAGGTGGACGCGAGCCTGACGTCCATTTACTTGAGGACCTTCAGTGATTGCTCGTCCCATACGGGCTGCACTCCCGTGAAGTCCGGTCCATGTCCTTCTTTGTAGATCATCATGGTGCGTTCGAAGACGATGACGATACGGGAATCCTGGTTGAATCCGATCGTTCGGACTTTCACGATGCCAATGTCCGGGCGTGATGCCGATTCCCGGACGGAGAGTACCTCGGATTCGGAATAAATTGTGTCGCCCTCGAAGACCGGGTGCGGGAGCCTGACGCTATCCCACCCGAGGTTGGCAAACACATGCTGCGAGAGGTCGACGACGGACTGGCCGGTAACGAGAGCCAGGGTAAAGGTCGAGTCAACCAACGGTTGCTTGAATTCTGTCTGTCCGGCGTAGTGGGCATCAAAGTGGATGGGCGAAGAGTTCTGCGTCAGAAGGGTAGTCCAGATGTTGTCAGTCCTGGTGATGGTGCGGCCCAGAGGGTGCCGGTAGGTATCGCCGACGTGAAAGTCTTCAAAATACCTTCCCGTCCAGCCGGCGACGTAGTTCTTTTCAGGAGTGGGATGAGTAACAGCTGAGGTAGTCATACCCACAGTGTGGCCGGGAATCGTCGCTCCTGACCAATGACCCTTTTGTCTAAAGTTCATGCACCAAACGCATGCTTGTCCATCAGGGTCTGACTAGGGGATGCGTCCTGAGGAAGTCGATGAAGAGTGCTACGGGAGGCGGCTGCCGCCGGTTGGCCAGAACTGCGGAGCCTGCCACGCGCACAGCGCCTTCGTCGGTCAGGGGCACCTGTTTGGTGCCTCTGGATAAAGGCCCGCGAGTGGAGGCCGGAAGAATGCTGATGCCCATGCCCGACCGGACCAAGCCCCATAGCGTGGGGATTTCCGTGGCTTCCACGGTGATGCTGGGCGAGAAGCCCGACGCTGTGCAGAGGGTGTCCGAGATCTGGCGGAGTCCGAATTCCGGTCGGAGTGCGAGAAAAGACTCGGATGCGGCTTCGGCAAGGTCAACGGCATTGCGCTCCGCGAGCCAATGCCCTTCCGGGACCACCAGCCGTAGCGGCTCCTGGGCAATTGGATGCCACTCCACCGCTTCGTCCCGCGGTTCCGGGCTGATGATTGCCACGTCGACGGCCTGGTTCCGGAGCATTTCAAGTGCGTGGCCGGCCGCTGCCCCCTCTAGGATGAATCGGGCCTCGGGTGCGTTCCGACGGTATTCCTCGATGAGCTGGGGCACCAGCCATGACCCATAAGATGTGACAAAGGCGAGGGAGATGATGCCTTTGCTTGGGTCGATCATTGACGCAATTCGCTGCTCCGCTGTGGTGATTTCGCCCAGCGACCGTAGTGCGTGGGCGCGCAGTACTTCTCCGTACCTGTTGAGTCTGATTCGGTTGCCGGAGCGTTCGAACAGCTGCACTCCGAAATGCTTTTCGAGCCTGCCAATTGCCCGGGAAAGAGTCGGCTGGGCGATACTCAAATCCTCGGATGTCTCCGTCACATGCTCGGATTCCGCAAGCGCAACAAACCATTCAAGTTCACGTAGATCCACACCGTCATTATGCATGAGACGTATCGACTTCACTACCAACCATCATTGGACTCGTTGTGAGGGCGACCACAAGATTAGTGACATGGAACATCAAACAACGACCCTGAATTCGTCTTCCAGCGGACCCTTGGATGGCGTCGTCGTAGTCTCGCTCGAGCAGGCTGTGGCCGCGCCGTTTGCTACCCGCCAGTTGGCAGATCTCGGTGCGCGGGTCATTAAAGTCGAACGGCCAAGTGTCGGCGATCTCGCGCGGGGCTACGACACGACGGTGAACGGACTGGCCAGCCATTTTGTGTGGCTCAACCGAGGCAAAGAGTCCATTGAACTCGACGCCAAAAGCGATGAAGGCCGCGGGGTACTGCTGGAACTCATTAGCAGAGCAGACGTCCTGGTGCAGAATCTGGCGCCGGGAGCAGCAGACCGTTTGGGGATCGGAGGTCAAAAGCTCAAGACGACCCGCCCGGACCTGATCACCTGTGACATCTCCGGCTATGGGTCGGGCGGACCTTACGAGCAGAAGAAGGCCTACGACCTGCTGATTCAGTGTGAAACGGGGCTGGTATCCATCACCGGCACCCCGGAAGTGCCGTCAAAAGTCGGCCTGTCCATTGCCGACATCGCAACCGGGATGTACGCCTACACAGGTATCCTTACCGCCCTGTTGCGGCGTCAGCAGACGGGGGAGGGGTCCAACATTGAGGTCTCGATGCTCGAAGCCCTCGGAGAATGGATGGGCTATCCGTTGCTGTACACGATGTACGGCGGGTCTGCGCCGGCTCGAAGTGGAGCCAGCCATTCCACCATCGCCCCGTATGGGCCGTTCCAGGCCGGGGACGGGTTCACCGTGAATCTTGGACTGCAGAACGAACGGGAATGGGAAAAGTTCTGCACCGTTGTTCTCCGGCAGCCTGACACTGCCCGGGATCCACGCTTCGATGGCAACGCCAAACGGGTGGCGAACCGGCGGGAACTGGATGAGCTCATTGCAAAAACCTTCTCCCAGTTGAGTGAGGCTCAGCTTATGCAGCGTTTGGAGGAAGCCCAGATCGCCTGCGCGCAGCAACGCAGCGTGGCTCAATTCGCAGAACATCCCCAACTCAAGGATCGGGACCGGTGGCGTCCGGTCTCCACGCCTGCCGGCACGATCCAAGCCCTGATCCCCCCGGTAACAGTGGCGGGCCTTGAGGCGCGGATGGGCGCGGTGCCCGCCTTGGGGGAGCACACTGAGTCAATTCTCTCCTGGCTTCGCCAAGCCTGATTGTTAGCGGTGCCTGCAACGATGCCGGCATCGATCATTTAGGCCCTGCAACGTTGCAGGTGCCGGAACGGAACCACCATGCTACTCATTCTTGCGTTGGCCGGGCTTGTTGTGATCTTCGCACTCGGATCTCTCAGACCGGTGAACATGGGGGCCATCGCTCTCGTTGTGGCCTTCATACTAAGTATTGCCATCAGTGGGGAATCGACGAAGGAACTACTGGGCGGATTCCCGGTCACTCTGCTCATTATTCTCGTTGGCGTCACGTACCTTTTCGGCCTGGCCAGCACCAACGGGACAGTGGAATGGCTGGTAACTGCAGCCGTCCGTGCTGTCCGGGGCCGTGCAGGGGTAATTCCCTGGGTGCTTTTCGCAGCCGCTGCCGCCTTGGCTGCGATCGGGGCCGCTTCTCCGGCGGCCGTAGCGATCGTTGCTCCCATTGGCATTGCGTTTGCGGTCAGGTATCGTACGAGCCCGCTGATGAACGGGCTGATGGCTGTTAATGGCGCGGCAGCGGGCAGCTTTTCCCCGGTCGGGATCCTTGGTGGGATCGTCGTCACAACAGCAAAGCACAACGGCCTGACGATTGACCCTACATTCTTGTTTCTGGCGACCTTCGGCTTCAACGTCCTGGTTGCCGTTGCCACTGTCCTTATTTTCCGTCGCCGTGGAATCCCAACCGCTGACTCAGAACCGGACGTGCCAGGATCGGCCGGAACCAGCGTCGAACCCACTGGAAAGGGCGGCCTCCAGGTGTCCACCGTGCCGGCAACCGAAGTTCGCACGATCACTGGTGAGCAGCTCGTAACCATGGCTGGGCTGGTCACCATGGTGCTGGCAGTCTCTGTGTTTGGGGCCGATGCGGGGCTGACAGCGCTCACTATTGCGGTGGTCTTGGCGTTGCTCTTTCCTGGGAGCGCGAAGGCCGCATCGACCCGCATCGCCTGGTCCGTAGTGCTGCTGGTCTGCGGCATCGTCACGTACATCGCGGTTTTGGAACGCCTCGGTGTGGTTGGCACGCTGGGCGACTCCATCGTGGCAATCGGGGCCCCGCTGCTTGCGGCATTCCTCATCTGCCTCATTGGCGGAGTGGTATCGGCCTTCGCATCCACCACGGGGATCCTTGGGGCGTTGGTGCCGCTGTCCATCCCGTTCCTTCAGAGCGGTCAAATCAGTGCAACAGCTCTCTTGGCTGCGCTGTCGGTGTCCGCCTCCGTCGTTGACGCCAGCCCGTTCTCCACAAATGGTGCGCTGCTCGTCGCCAACGTCCCCGAGGAACAGCGAAACAGTACGTACAAGGCACTCTTCATGTGGGGATTCGCCCTCATGCTCGTGGCACCCTTGTCCAGCTGGGCGCTGTTGGTCCTGCTCCCGTGGTGACAGACCAGGAATCACATAAAGGCCAGGACTGAGGGTATGGCGGCGGGAGAACCCGCCGCCATGCCCTCATCTTGTCAGTCCCGAGGGGGAAGTACGACAAGCTGCCGGACGCGGACCAGCATCCGAAGCGGTCAGGTTCGTGATGGAGCCTTGACTCCCAACAAGTGGAAAACGCATTTCCTCCAGACATGCTCGGAGGGCCACATTATCTAGGGCAGGCTCAGGCAGCGATGCGCCCAGCGTCTACGCCGGCGTCCCGGGCGGTGCGCATTGTCCGCCGCTACATCGACCCACCGCTGCTTTTTGCTGAACGAATCGCCACCATCGACGCCGCGGTTGAGTCCGTCTGCCGGACACCAGACGCGGGAAGCTCTCATCCGGTGGGCATCGAGAGCCAACGCCGATAATGGATATTTCGTTGTGCCGCTTCCTGCCGTCTCCCGGCTGAAGTGGATAGAGGAGGTCGCGAGGACTATGACTTCATGAATCCCAGACTTCGGCTCGCTCCGGAGAGGTGTGCCCGGCCGCGGTCGGGAATCGGATTCCGGCCGGAGTGGTGAGCCTGAATGGCGACACTAGGCGAAGCGACGGCGGTCTGTGGAGAGGGAGTCTAGACGCCTCAAAGGGCTGGCTCATCTGGCAGCGCCGAGCGTCAGAGAGCGCAAAAAAAGGGGTGTGGACAGTGTCCACACCCCGGGGGGGTCGGATTCGGTTGTATCGGCTTCGGACTGGGGCGGATTCGGGAGGTTTTTCAAAGAGGGTCTGTTTTCAGGGTGAGCGGCTGGTTCGAGTCCCACCTTGGGCACGTGTTTCCGCAGGTCAGAGGCTTTTTAGCCTCTGAATGTGCACATATTGTGTTGTGAAGGGCCCCTTCGGGGGCCTTTTTCATTGCTGGCCGGCCGCCTCCTTGTGTTCCTGGATCGACGGGTTGTCGTTCCCTGCTTGTTCATGGACGTTCATGGCGCGGCCGACATGACTTGAGAAAAATCCGGTTCAAGTTTCTTTGTTGTGTCGTCGTTGGTTGTCCATCTGGATTTCCTCCTGCTCTGCTCGTGGGTAGCTGTTCTGCTTGTTCATGGTGGTTCTGGGGGAGGGCGGCATGACTTCTCCCCACCGGTGGGAAACTTGTGCTGCCGGGCGCCCGCAGGCATTCCGATAGTGCCCGACGCCAAGCCAACGTCGCTCACTGTGCAGCCCATCATGCTCACCTCCTCCTTTCTCGGGTCCGGGGGCTTTCTGTCTATAGCTATTCATGTTTGCCGTCAGCGTCGACTGCATGACTCTTTTGAATCATTGCCGCGATGCCCGAAGTGAGGAATCCTTCGACTGGCTGCTGTCTTTCATGTCTGTTCATTGCCAGCCTTTTGGTCGACGACATGACGGATTTAGGAGACGACGCCGGAGTATCCGGGAGGCGGTAAGAACCTTTCGTCACCGTGGTCGAGGCCCTGCGCGCAGTCGGCAGGGGTCCGGTTTGTCTCCTGGGGCCGCGGGACGCTTGGAAAGGGCGCAGGAGTGGCAGGAGGCGCCCGTTGCTTGTAGCGATACCGGGGGTTGGCCGCGGCCAAATGAGCCTCGAACGGGCTATCTCGTCAGACCTTGATCTGTTCTACTTCGAGCCAAGAACGAGCACCTGATGTTGGACCGGATGGCCGAACAGATTCCTGACATCTTTTGCTGGATCATCTGGTCGAAACTTTCGGCCGTGATTAGCACTCAGGCTCCGGGATTCTCGATCAGGGACCAGTCTGTAACGCTTCCATTCAGCGCCTTGCAAATTCCATACGTTCGTCTATTGCCTAGCAGATGCCCGAGTCCGTGAATAAGACAATCGACGATGCTTTCCGACAACGGACCGCGGTGTGTTTTCCTGAAAGTAGAATTTCTGGCCACAGTGGCTTCTCGCGGGCGGGGCAGGGCAAGCGGAGTGCATTTGTCGGGCCGGCTTACTCTGGGTTACCAACCATTAGCAACGGTTGGATGCTTCGGGCGTGTCCTAGCAGTAGCAGGAGTTGGGCGGGAGGTACAGTCCTATGGTCACTCGCTCAACTCATTGGGGAAATCATGCTGTCAAAGCCCAAGCCTTCACAGACCTTCGTCGTCCTGGGAGTGCTTTTCCAGTTTATCGGCACCGTAATCTTTGCGATCGCCCTTCCGGCATCCTTCGTGCGCTACTCCGGCGGCCAAGCCATCTTCTGGGTATTTGTCGGTGCGATCCTTCTCATAACAGGGCTCATCCTTCTGCTTGTTGGTATCGGCCGTGCCCTAGGAGGGATCGACTACTTGGTGGCAGTCGCTCCCTCGGGAGCAGCCGAAGGAATCGCACCTAACGTTGTGCCTTCTTCGTCGTCGGAGCAGGATGCTCCAGCAGTTACTGGCGCATCGTCGTAGATTCGGCTCCCAGAGAGGCGCCCCTGCGCACGGTCTCCCGCCAACTCTCAGCTCAGAGGTGGGTTGACTGTGCACGTTTCGTTCTGCGGTTGACTGCTCGACGTTACTAGGGGTGGAGTCATCGAGCCGTAGGCATCGTCGGTCGCGCTGGCGCAATGGTCCGCACGAAGCCGGTCACTGACTGGTGCCTGGGCGCGTAGAGCGAAGTGCGGCCGCTTGGAAAGTTTCGTTTCCAAGCGGCCGCCTTCCTTATGAATGTTTGAGGTGCAGTATCCACCACGGGTGTCCGGACGGATGTCCAGGTCATGCTGTCCCAGCGGGGGAGCGGATGGTCTTTCAGCAGTACGTCTTGTTCCCCGGTAGCCGCACCCGTCCAAGACCTTTCCCGAAGTTTTTCCGGGCCAGTATGCGGTCGGCGGGTTTCAGCTGGCGTCAGAGAAGAGCGGTTTCCGGGCGGCGTCACGAGCGTCGCCGGAATCGCGTACCGTTGGGGCCTTCGTGGTGTTGGGTCAGAGAAGACCATCCGACGGGGCACAATGGCGACGTCTTCTGTCCTAAGAGCGGGTGCTTCGATTGTGCTTGTCATAGCCATCATTTCTACGCCATGTCGAGGGACTGCACCAAGCGACGCGCCCACTACCGGACTGTCCTCTTCGTGCGGGCTCCAACCTGGGCGCTGACGACAGGCCGCACATTCTGAAAGGGCGAGCAGATGGCCACTTTACGCCCATATGCCGGCACCAGGTGCACCAGCGACACAGCGCACTTGGGATGAGGCACGGACCTTGGGACGGGTTTGTGCCCGCCCACGGGGTTTCATCGGATTGTGCCATCGCAAGTCGCGATGGTGTATCCGCCTCGTGAAGTGACCGTGGAGACAACTACTCCGTCTACGGATATCCTGCACGTGACAGTTCCGGAAGAGCCCTGGTTCTGGGCGGAGATGTAGACGAAGTCGCCGCGGTTCATGGAGAAAGTGATTCCGCGCTGCGAGGTACCCTTCCTGGTCAAGGGCACACTCAGGTCGCTCTGCTGGGCCATTCCTGTCGACTTCTGGTAGGTGATGTTCACCGCTTCTGCCGTGCCTTCCACCTCGTACAAGACCGACCGTGTTCCACTCAGGTAGTCGCTTGAGGTGCTGCTGGCATCAGATGAGCTGGAGGTCAGTGTCGCATTGTTGGAAGAGGCGATCGAACTGATGGTTATGACCGCCCCAAGCGCCACGAAACAGGCAATAATGATCATCCCGGGCAGCCTGGTGTTCCAGCTCGCTCCATGGCCACGATGTTTGCTTTGCTGTTCACGCTGGCTGCCGGCAGCGGCTGGTTTCATGCCCGTGGGCGGCGGCGGGCAGGCCGCTGATGGGGCAGGCGGCTCGAGAAGAGGTGGCGAACTGGCCGGGGTCCTTTGCGTGTAATCCTTGGCGATGGCGACGGCTTCGCGCCAGAACATATTGATAGCCGACTGTCGCCTTGTGAGATACGGCGCGTCGAGTTCGTCCGTCGCTCCTGCTGCCAGTGCCTTGGAGTATTCTGTGTCGATTAGTTCCAGAAATTTGTCCCGCTCTGCGGTACAGCGGCGAAGCCTGTCCGTGGACTCTTCGAATTGACTGGCGGCGGACTCGGTCATTGTTTCCCCCATGAACGTGCTGGCTGGTTTCGTGATGCTACTGCCCCATGCAATAGAAGTTTCCTAAGGAACGCATAGGATTTCCCCAGGATTGCCGGGTGCAGTTGTTGCGTGCTTCGTCTTGGGGTCGCCCTTCAGCCTCCAGGCTCCACTACCGGTTGCAGCGGTCCTCTAGATGCGGGGTCTCGGATTCAAGTGGTGAGAGAGCGCCTCATCCGGACTTGCGGAGCGCTTGGCACATCGCCCGCTACTGCAATGTCGCCGGTCCTCGCTAGTCTGGCTCCATGACTTCACAATCGTCGGTGATCGGCACAGCCTCGGAGTGGCTGAATTCGGCCTTTACCGATCCTGATGGAGACGTCGTCCTGACAAGCCCCTACCTGTCCAGCACTATCTGCGCGCGCATCGCCAATGAGGCTGAGGCTTCCTCACAATCGTGGACCCTCTATACCGAGCTGGACCCGAGTGCCGTTGCCGGAGAGTTCCTTTCCGTCGCTGGGCTGAACCTTCTGCTCGATGCGGGAGTCGCGGTACGACATGTTGAGCGTCTTCACGCCAAATGCTTCATCTCGGGGACCAGTGGAATGCTCGGGTCCGGCAACCTCACCGGAGCCGGATTGAACGGTTCAGAGAAAGGTAACCGCGAGCTTGGTGTCGAGTTGAGTCCGGACCAGGTGGAGGAGGCTCGGGCGATGATCGCGGGCTGGCCCTATCGTCGTGTGACGAAGGGCGATCTAGACGCGTTGGCCGAACGGGCAAAAAAGCTGCCGGTGCCGGTACGGATAGCCGCCGAGCCGGTCGCCGACTCCAGTCTCCTTGACGTGGAACGACTTCTGGCCGACGCCCGAGACCCGAGTCGGACTCTCTGGGTGAAGGTTGAATATGGTGTTCCTGTCCCGGACCAATGGCGGACGAGGTGGATGTTCGCGAGTCCAGGCTCGGGAAGAGATGGAGGCGCGCCACGTATCAAGACCGGCGATCTGGTGTTCATCTGCGCGAGGGGGACCAAGGACTGCTATGTCGTGGTCGAAGTAACGACGGATCCTGAGCGTCTGCCTCTTGACTATGTTGAATGGGCCGCCGACCGGGAAGGTGAGGACCCCGGACGCTGGCCGTGGGTCACCCGCACAATCCCTCGCCTTGTACCTTCGAAGCTTGTCGAGCTCAAGTTCGAAGAGCTCCGCAATGGAAAGAAGCTAAGCCGGGGCGACCGATTTAGGCTGGACCTTGCCGAATTCACCGTTGGAGTTCGAGCACTCGCTCAGCTGCCGCACGACTGAACCAAAGGAATGCGGTTGTGGAACTAGAGCGGAATCGATGGTCCCGGCAAGAGAGCACGACCATGTAGACCGGCGCATGGTCAGATGTACTGGGGGGAGAGCGCTCGCCTCGATGGCCCCTTCGGCTGGGACCCAGGAGGCGGTGAGTGAAGGTTTGCCTGGAACGAACGGCAGATCAGCCTCGGGTTCGACAAGCCGCTCCGCCTTTCCCTTAGTTCCGGATCACCGGAGATGACGCTCGCCTGAGCTGATAAATAGCCTGGCCGCCGGCCATTGTTGCGGAAGTCGTTGGCTTGCTGCTGGGGCGAAGGCTCAGGAAATAGTGTCATTCTGCCTAGGCTCTCCGTGAGAGTCTGCGTATTGTGGACCCACCTCCCTTCTAAACACTCGGTCAAGGAGCGGAGCCTGAAGGAGAAATCTGGATAGCCACATTGCCCTGAGACCAGATCCCTGCAGACTAAGCGAGATCGCGTCCCGATGCCGGCAGTGCTGTCCGGTCTCAACATGAGTTGTGAATCCTGACGCTGCCCTTACAGGAGAACGGCTGAGTCCGTCCTGGCCACATCCGCACCGGCCGCCCTGATCCGCTAGGTCTCCTGAGCGTGAGCCGGTGTGGAGGGGCCACTCACGCGCGCGGCGTGGGCTGCTTGACGTTTTGGTGGAGCGGGAGACCTCCTCACCTAGGGGCTGCGCGTTCAGGGCAGAAGTAAGTCCCCGGTGGCCGGAACAACGCAACATCGTCGCTATCAGCCGATCCACGCTGATAGATCGACTCCGAGAAACGGGAGGGCCACGGTTGATGGTTCTGGCTTCGCGTTGCCAGACGATTAGCGTTAGGTCGGCGCGGTGCATCTGGCCCGCAGGATTTTCACAGGATTGCCTCAACTTGCTAATTGAGGCGCGCTCTGCAGAGTACCTTCATTGCGGGGGATGATCGACGACCGACGGTCGCGGCACGTGCGGGACACTCCCGCAGAGTCCACCGACAGTGTCGTCAACAGGAGAATCATGAAGTACCGCAGTATCGCAGCGCCGCTGCTTTTGCCACTCATAACGTTTGGCATTTACGCCCTGGTCTGTAGCGTAAAGACGAAGAACGAAATGAACAAATCCGGCACTGCTATCCCGACGGCCTGGCTGCTCATCATTCCGATCGCCAACATTATCTGGTTGTGGAAGTATTCGGTCGGCGTACCCGGAGGGGAGTCGGACGCCACGCAACCTTCTGGCTGATGCTCCTCCTGGTTCTATCGAATCGGCCATCGTGGAGAACAAGTTCAACAAGGTCAATGCCGGCGTCCCTGCAGGGGTGCCTGCGGCGGCTTGAAAGTAATTCACCCTGACAGCGGACGCAACATCCCGGACTTAGATCGGCGATGGAAGGTAGCAGGGCCTCGCGGAGGGCAGACCTCCTTATCATCCATGACAGCCTCTGCGCACCGGCGCCATCTGCCGTATTCCTTCTCATCTGACCAACCATCACTACCCAAAGGGGGACCCATTGACAGAGAACATCCCGCCAGTTCCGCCGGCGCCGCCCTACCCGACACAACCACCAATGAGTTCGACAGACCCCTTCGGCGCACCGCACCAGCCGCAGCAGGTCCCCTACGGGCACGTCCCCTACGGGCAGGTCCCCTACGGGCAGGCGCCCTCCTATGGGCAAGTACCCGTGGCCACACGGCCTTACCCCGGCGTCCCCGGACCGCACCGGGATGCCCCGACACCATATGCCGGAGGCCCAGCCGTGGGTGGATACCGCGTGAGCAGCAAGTCTTTCCTCGTGACCTGGCTGCTCTCCATGCTCGGCGGCGTACTCGGCGTCGACCGTTTCTACTTGGGCAAGGTCGGTACCGGCCTGCTCAAGCTGTTCACCTTCGGAGGCATGGGTATCTGGGCACTCGTTGACCTTATTCTCGTTCTGACGAACAACCAGCGCGACAAGCAAGGCCTCACGCTGGCGGGCTACGACAAGCACAAGAGAGTCGCCCTCATTGTGACCGGCGTGGTCATTCTCCTGGGCGTCATCTTCAACTCCACCCGGAGTCCTTCAGCTCCCGTCTCGGCAGCTGTCGCGCCTGCAACCCAAGCTCCAGCCGCTCCAGCCCACGCGTCAACGCCTAACTCTGCACAGACGCCCACGGTCACGCAGAAGGCTGGAGGGCTAACGCTCCCGGACTATACGGGGAAAACGCTTGATGTTGCCGTGGATGAGCTCACTGAAGCCGGCATTTCATATGAGGCCAATGATGCAGTCAACGGCAAGGTCGTGATTTTGCCCAAGAACTGGACCATCGATTCCTACACTCCCGCCGCTGGTACCGAGGTTAGGGCTGGAGACAAGGTCACCTTCCAAGTCCACAAACCACAAAAGGTGTCCACCCCTGCTGCCGCGCCGGCTTCCCCAACACTGGCAGCCGACCCGACCGCGGAAGCCCCAGAAGCGACATCAACAGGACTTCAGGCTGTCTCCGCACAAGTAGCATGCGACATGTACGGGAAAAACGAGTTCCGCTACGGCTTCAAGCCGCACTGGATCGTGGGGAGACTCGCCACCCGGATAGAAAACGACAAATGGTTCCTCAAAGTAGAGGCTGACGTGACGAACGCGTACAACGCAGAAGCTGCGGTCAACGTTGAATGCGTTGTCGCCGGAACGGATGACCTGCCCCTCGTCGAATCCTTTATCTCCTACTGACAGATACAGGCGCCCTGTGTACCGTCGGGCATTTCCGCATCCAGTACCATCTGCTTCCTCTCGTGTACAGGCGTCGATGTCCATCGGATCAAGAAAGACAATCTTGAATGTCCTGTGACGCGCAGATGACGCTCCGCTACCCAAAAACGCCCGACGCCGCGCGGGTTGTGGTGGCGGTTTGCGCCTTATCTAACGAGCTCAACGAAAAAGGGAAAAGGGCACCACGATCACTACCGGGAGAGTGAGAAACAGGCTGACGATTTGGGGCTGTGTAGGAGATCCCGGGCCAGATCCAGTTCGGGGAACCCAGATGTCCAAACGCGTCTGCACCGAGTGTGGGCCCATCGTATACGTATGGGCCCACGCTACCGCCGGGTTTTCCGCGCAGACTAATCCACCCAGACGCTGATGTTCCGACGGGATGGGTTCCTTTTGCGCCATTTTAGAAACCATCGCCGGGTATGAGCGCGGGACGCCTTGCCTACCAGAGCCATCGCTCACGGGTGTCTGTTTACGCTCCCTGCTGCGTAATGGGCCATACCAGGACTATCGGTAATTAGCTTCAAGGACTATGTAGTCACGGCTGCCCTCGTCGCTCCGTGCCCAGCACGTCATATCAGGTGAGCCTTCGTTCCGCTCAACATAACTGGCTTCGTAGCATTCATAATCGGCAGTCACCTGGCTACCTGCGCCCAGTGGGCGACCCGTGTCCAACACTGTTTGGAGGATGGACTTCGCTTCTTCACAGGTGACGCCCGCAAGATTCTGGTACGTGAACCTGGCGCCCACGCAACTGACGGTCAGCTCACTCGGGGCAGGAGGTGCGGATGCGGTCAATGATTGGATGATGGGGAGGATTTGATTGCGGAACCTGGGACTGGCCGCGAATTGATCTGCTTCAGCCTTCAGATCGACTCTGGTGTTGGGCCCCAGCTCCTGCCCGCCCGAGAAGGACAACAGGTAGTCGTTACCCCAACGAAGATCGAAGAGCGTCGTATCCGCGCCAGTGCCGGCGGCCATGCCGTAATGCAGACCGCCATTGGCGCCCACGTCCTGGCCAGGAGAAGCAGCGACAACGGCCTGGGACGGCATCCCGAGACCGTCTACCACGCCGGGGATTGGGCCTTGCGGCAAGACCGTGGTGAGCGGTGCTGTCCCCAAAGGGGCTTCCCAACTGCGCACTACCAAACCGAGTACAGGCTGGCCCTCGGAGTCGGTGAGGGTCCAGGCCTTGCGGATCGTGTCTCTCCATCCCTCGTCCACTGTGGGTGTGACACTCCACCCGGGGGATAGCGGAAGCTCAACGTGCCATCAGGGGAGGTGAACGTCTCGTTCAGCACGGCATTATTTTGGCGCGAGGGGATGGCGTAAGGAGCCGCGGCCGGGCTGGTCGTCGGCTCGGCGGGACGGCCAGAAGCAGGCTTCGTGGCTGGGCTGGATTTAGGCTGCGCGGCAGTTGGAACAGCTGATGTGGGATCTGTTTTCACCGTCGCCGTGGATTCGCCGCTGGGGCTGCCGTCTGAGCAGCCTGTCGCCAGCAAGATAGTCGCCAAGACCAGATACGTCACAAGGCAGTTCAAAGTCCTCCCCATGCTCAGAGTGTCACACATGAGAGCGCCAGAGTCCCGGGGTGGCAGCGGCCCAACTGAGATGGATCACGGGGTCTTGCTTGGCGGACCGCAATCAGATTTTCCACTTGCGGTCTTCACCCGGAGCGGAAGCAGCCGCCCACGCGAGCCGGGGCCTTAGGCCAGCTGGTCGAGTTTTTCCCAGAAGGCCAGGCGCAGGGCCTCCACGGTCTGGGTCGAGACATTCGATCTGTACAGGGCCGATGGGACCTGCTAGACAAGTACACCCACGACGCGGCGGTGCTGCTACCGGACCACTATCAAGAGTGGGCCGCACAACCCAATGTGGGCGTGCCGCCGGGGCATCCGTGGGAGGAAAACATGCCGACGTGGAAAAACGAATCCACATGAACCAACACCGAGGCGCCTTCCGGGTGCCCCTCGAGGCATTTTGCATCTGCGGCCGGCCATAGACGGCGGCCTCTCGGGAGAATCGGCGCTGACACAGTTGGTCAGGACCATTTTCACCGGCCGACTCAGTCCTCTGCGTCGGTTGGTACTGAAGTTTGCATGCTTTGGAATTGCGCGCGGAGGTCCCGCAGCCGACGCCCGTCCGCGACAGTCCAGAAGTACCAGCCGTTCGTCGCCTTCTTGCGAAGGTGGTGGCCCGCTGATGACGGAGCGGTGAAGCGCTTGCCATCAAGCTCGATCGATCCGTCCGATCTGACCAGCGCTTCGACGCCCTTGAAGTCGCGGTGCGTTGCGATCAGCTTGTCGCCCGGGGAAAGGAGACCCGCGGCGATCAGGTGCTTGAGCTGGACCCAGTCTTCCGCCTTGGCCTGGGGGTCAACTACCTGACCTTTGTGTCCCTCGGGGACAGGCCACACTTTGAGAAGCGTTTCGACCAGGACTTCCGTCCGGTGGTCAATGAGCGATTCACGCCATGCCTCGCCTTCGGTGTCCGCGACCACGCGCCCTGTCAGGCTGATCGTGTTGTGCTTGAGCATCGCGTCCCGTTTGACCGGCCACGGGCCATTGGAGACCTTCGAGTTGAGGGGAGCGGTCAGGAGTGTCAGGTTGCCGAGGCGGTGCACATGAGCTTGACGGTCCTCCTGTTCTTCAGGTGTGTCGACTGGCCAGTTGTCCTGCCACTTCTGCGGAAGGATGTGTTCTATTGGGAGCCCGGATCGCACAACTTGGGCCTGCTTGGTTTCGGCGCGATAGTGATTCTCGATCGCTTCCAGGAACATGCGCAGTCGAGGGCGTGGGTAGCGGCGGTAGGCGGGTTCATCCTTGAGCGCCACTCTAATCTCGTCGTCTCCGGGCCAATACGTGCTGGAGACATTGAGACGGGCGAGGTGACGGGTGACGCGTTCGACCAGGTCGCCGGCCGCGGCGTCGGAGTTGGCGTGGATGAGTTCGGGGACGATGCGGCCGAGATCGGATCCTGTGAGGCGAAGCAGCTGCCGACGGATCACCCAGCTCTCAGCGGCACCGATCACAGCATCGATCACATGCTGCGGACGATCCTTGCCAGGTTCGTAGAGCCAGAGCATGAGTGGTTTGAGAAGCTCTATGCCGGCGGCATTCATGCGGTGGAACGCCATCTCAACAGCTCCGAGGTTCCCGTCAGGCCTCAGCGAAGCTTCAGTCCACGCCTCATATAGCGCAGCCTGCTGCTTGATCACGGCGAGCAGGTCAACCATCTTGTGTCCGGCTCCGAGCTCGACGTACGACTTGAACCTGGTGAACGTCGACTGCGGGCTGATCTCCTCACCTGTGCGAGAGATTAACCACTGGTTGAAGAAGAGCGAGCTTCGAGTCACAAAGTAGCGACCGACGCTGACCTCCTTCGTCCAGAACCTGGCCTCGAATGGCCAGTCCTCGCGGTAGGCCTTCCTGGTGTCTCCGCCTTCAGCTTCAAGCCGCTGGAACACAAAGTTCCGGATCAGATCCGCCGCCGTCAGCGGAGTCCCGCGGGCGTTCAGCGTCTCGAAGATCTCCTGCGAGTTCTCCGAGGCCTTGAGCTCGATGGTCACCAGCTGCAGATCGTCGAGCAGGACGCGGGCGAGTTCTTTGGCCCTCGTCGCGAACTCATCTGTGCCAGGGTTCCCGAGCCACTGGGTGACAGCGGTCGTGAAATACCGGTGCGCATGGACGATCCTCGACTCGTAGTGCCGGAGGTCAGAGTGGTCGATTGGTGGCTCGGCTGTCATCACTTCGAGAAAGGCGTCATGATCGTTGTTGAGGTGCCGGACCTTGAGCGGGCTTTCATCTTCCTCGATGAAGCTCTCGGAGTTGTGCGTCAGGCCTTCGAGCTGGCTGGCATACTTCGAAAACCCAGCCTGTGCGAAGATCGCGCACGTCGCGTCGGCGAGCAGCTGTAGCGTCGTCAGGCGCTGCTGGCCGTCAATGACATTCCAGGTGGTTAGCCGTGCGCTCTCGGCTTCATGCGCCTGGAGCACGACTGCTCCCAGGAAGTGCTGCGGCGCGAGGTGCGGCTCTCTGATGCGCAGCTCCGCAACCCGGCGAATGTCTTTCCACAGCGGCTCCCACTGCTCATCCTCCTTCCATACGTATGGCCGCTGGAACAGCGGAATCACGAAATGCTGTGGCAAGTTGAACAGCTGCAGGGGCGTCCGTTTGAAGGTCTCCACGAAAGTAATCCTGCCGTAAGGGTCAGCGGATAGCGGTTTGACCTCCCAAATTAGAACGTTCGTGTCGGCTCGGGGAGTTCGCCGCCGCACATAGCTCGCGCGTGTGGTCGTGGCTAGGGTTCGGAAGGTACCGCGCCCTTCTTTGGGCTTGGCTGGCTGCGGCATCCAGTCATTGAAGGACCGGGGCCGCGGTAGGCTGACTGCATGACAGGCGCGCTAGATTCCGTAGCTGTCCTCTTTACCCATCTCCCCGTCTGCTGGGCAGCTCTGGGAGCGAGTTTTGAAGGCCGGGTTGAATGCGCTAACTTCACGCTCTGGTTTCCCCAGCCCTACACAGACGAATTTGGGCGTTTATCTAACGGCCTGAAGCCGCCTTTTGAAAGTGACCTGTGGGTCAGCATGGCCGATCATGATCCTTGGGGGGAGGTTCAGTTCGATGCGGCCCCCTCAGAGGGCCAGCCCAAGGGCGCGCTAGTCTCACAGGTTGCACTCAAGGTGTGCCCCGAGCCCGAGGCGGGGAAGGGACTCGTGCTGGCCAGAAACGTGGCTCCGCAAATTAATGAGTGGTTCGGGCGGGCCGTCGTCTGGATGGAGCTATGGACAAGCACCAATCTGACCAGCGAAGAGGGTGTTGAGCCAACGACCATGTGGTCCATTCAGTTCCACGATCCCTTGGATTCGTCCGTTGCCACTTGGTTTCCTCAAGAACGCCTAAACTACTTCCCGCCCGAGGTCGCAATCTCGAAGGTCATCCTCGAATCTGCTTTCAGTAGAGCCACAGGAGCGGTCCACCCTTCGGATGCGTGGGTCCTTTTCCTGTCCGCATCAAAATCTGAAGATCCGAGGCTGGCAGTTATCGAGGTCGGTACAGCGGTCGAGGTGGCACTGTCTCGGGCCATCCATGACCGTCTGGCAATGCTTGCCGAAGGTGCACGCAACCAAGTGATCATCGACGCTGGTGGTGTTGTGGGCTTGGTCCGCATACTCGAGAAGCTGGACGGGGACGTCCCGAAGTCTTTGGTCAAACGAACGATGGACCAGCTGGCCTCACCACGAAATCAGGCCGTTCACGCCGCCAAGGAACCAAGCAAAGACGTGCTCCAGAAGGCCTTCCAGACGGCCGTAGAGCTTCTAACGAAGTACGACCCGTTACCAGCTCCATAGTTTTCACCACTCGCTCGGCCCCTGACGATCGTCATGTGGTGGGCACGGCCCCAGACCCACCCGCTTACCTGATCGCAGCCATTAGGGATGTTTATTTGCGACGTCGCGTTTGCCGTCGCCTCTATCGATGCATACCGGTGTTCGTCCGGAGGAGCCTGCTCCTGCCGTGGAAGCGCTGTCACCCCGCATCGCGAATCCCCCAAATGCACTTCTACCAGCCTGGAACAGATCATGACGGTCTGCGACGTGGGCAACAACTCGAGCCCCGATAGTGCATGTCAGGGCCGGCAGGGTTTGGGAGGAGCGGTAAGTCGGGACTCCCATGGATGCGTCCCTGAGGCCGTCATCTATTTTGTCGGCGGGTGCTGCTAGTTTGAGCCCCGTTTAGCTCACATAGTCGTCGTACATCTGCGGCGCAGCGCGTAGAGGAGGCGACTATGCCCGTTTTGAGGATAGGCGAGTGCTGGTCAATGGCCGAGCCCGCCAGTTTTGTGGCCGAGGCCAGGCAGTGAGTCAGCGAGGTGCCAGCCGGCGCGGACATCGTGACGAATGGGAGGGACAGGCTGATCTTTTCTCGGTCCAGCCTGGCGGCTACGTGTTGGAGAGATTAGCTAGCCTCGAATGGCCGGCGGCTGACCAGTTTCCGGTCAACCACAGCGCCGCGCGCGTGCGGACGCTGGTGTGGAAGGACCTGGTCTCATCGGAGTCACCGCTGATCGTGGCCGGGTTTTCCTCGATCGCCGAACTCGTAGATCTCATTGCAGCCTGGGATAGAGAGCCCCATGCAGCCCGGGCGAAGGTGAGGGTGCTGCTCGGCACGGAGCCGTTCGCGTCAGCAAGGTCGAGCTTCGCCTCAGCTGCCGTGACGTTCACCGATGAGGTCCGGCGGTACTGGCTTGAAGAAGAGGGGGTGTCACTGCGGCTGTCGGCGAAGGTTCTCCAGGTCCTCAAAGTGTTGGATGAGGGCATGCTAGAGGTCCGCTTCGTTGATGGGCCCACGCGACTGCACGCGAAGATCTATGTGGGAGCGGAGGCGGCGACCACAGGATCGAGCAACTTCACAAGTGCAGGCCTCGGCAACCAGATCGAGGCAAACAGTAGGTTTGAGCGGCGCACTGACGCTCTCCGGTACCGGGGCGTGGCCGAGATGGCGGAGAATTGTTGGACTGTCGGGCAACCGTGGAATGACCAGTTTCGTGAGTTGTTGCTCTCCCTGCTTCGGTTCGTCCCTTGGCGGGAGGCACTTGCCAGGGCGTGTTCTGACCTGTTGGACGGGGCGTGGGCTAAGCGATACCTGTCCAGCGGCGCGGCGGGCTCTCAGCTTTGGCCGTCACAGATGGCGGGGATCGCACAGGCCCTGTGGATCGTGGAGAACGTTGGCAGTGTCCTTGTCGCTGACGCCACCGGATCCGGCAAGACGCGGATGGGCGCGCACCTTGTGCGGGCTGTACGGGACAGGTTGTGGAGCACCGGTCGGGTGAGGCGCGATCTCACAGTGTTGGTGTGTCCGCCGTCGGTCGAGAACACCTGGTATCGCGAGGCCGTGTCTTGCGGTGTCTCAATCAACACTGTCTCGCACGGCCTGCTAAGCCGGCAATCAGAGGATGGACCACGTGCGCAGGAAGAGGCGGTCAGGAACGCGCAGATTCTCGCCGTCGACGAAGGTCACAACTTCCTAAGCCAGGGCGCGAACCGTACCCGCCAGGTCAGGGAGAGCCTCGCCGAGCATGTCCTGCTGTTCACGGCAACGCCGATCAATCGTGGTTCGGCCGACCTTCTCCAGCTGGTCGGTCTCCTAGGGGCGGATAACTTCGAGGACGAGACGCTGGATATTTTGGAGAAGCTCGAACGGCGTCCCAGCCAAAGCATCGAGATGTCATCGGAGCAGCAGGATCGGCTTCGCCGCGAGATCCAGCGCTTCACCGTTCGACGCACCAAGTCAATGCTGAACGCCATGGTCGACGAGGATCCTGAGGCCTACCGGCACACGGTCACGGGGCGGGTCTGCCAATACCCGCGACACGAATCCGTAACGTATCCGACAGGAGAAAACGAGGAGGATGAGGCGGCCGCAGTCAAGGTGCGTCAAGCATCGGCCGAGCTCTCCGGCATAGCGTTGCTCGGCGGCCAGATCGCGGTTCCAACAACACTGGCTAATGAGTACAGCGATGAGCGCTGGCTCGAGATCCGGCTTGCGGCTGCCCGTGGACTCGCCAACCACCATGTAGTGACAGCGATGCGGTCGTCCAAGGCGGCCCTCATTGAGCATGTCGCCGGAACTGAGGAAGCGGTCCGACGATGCTCAATCCCCGGGGCGTTCAAGCCTAAGCCGACAGGCAACATGCTCGAATCCATCGCCAGACTTGCCCGCCAGGGACCTCCGAAGGTGGTCCTCACCTGCGAGGTGCCGCGATGGCTCACCGACGCCGACGAATGGCGTGCTGCCTGCGAGCAAGAAGCGCAGCGTTACCGCACGATCCTCAGCGCAGCCGAACAGCTGTCGACGACTCGCGAACAGGCCAAAGCCCACCTCATCACACAGCTCAGCCGGAAGCACCCACGAGTCATCGCCTTCGACCATCACCTCATCACCCTCTCGGCGATCCGCCAGCTCATCGACAAGGGCGGCACTCCGGTGATTGTTGCAACAGGCGCCGACAAGAAGAACCGCAAGGAGGTGGAGCGCGTCTTCGCCCCCGACAGCCATGCCCACGGGATAGCGCTGTGCTCCGACGCCATGAACGAAGGACTCAACCTCCAGGGCGCCTCGGCAATGGTCCACTTCGACGTACCAACGACCCTTCGTGTCGCCGAGCAGCGTGTGGGGCGGGTCGACCGCATGGACAGCCGCCATGACGCGATCGAAGTCTACTGGCCACGCGACGGCGCATTCTTCGCCACCCGGGCCAACGAACTCCTCGCGGCCCGTACACAGGAAAGTTCTTCGCTGCTGGGCTCGAACCTGAACGTGCCAAACCTCGCGGCGGACCGGGACGACGTCGTCGCCATCGAGGAGCACATCACCACCTTGGAGGCTGCCCGCGACGAAGCCTGGGACGGCATTCGCGACGCACTCGACCCCGTGCGCCGCCTGGTTGAGGGACCGGACGCGTTGATCTCCCGGCGGGTATACGAGGAGCACCGCACCACTACTCATCGCGTCCTCGCCCGTGTCAGCCCGGTCAGATCCACAACGCCCTGGGCGTTCTTTGCGGTCACCGGTGTCGGCCATGGGGCTCCGCGCTGGATCATGCTTGAGGGGAAGGACGCCCAGCCGGTCATCGGTCTTGAAAACATCGTGGAACCTCTTCGCGGGAGACTCAGCGAGGACCCGCCCAGCCTTCCCTTCGATCCGACCTGTGAGGAGTGGCTGAACCGCTATCTCACCGCCGCCACGCGCTTCGAACGGCTGCTCCTTCCACGCCGCCTGCTAAGGGCACTCGATCAAATGAGTCAAGTGACCGGACATTGGGCAGCCAACGCCGCACGGCGAGGAGATCCCGAGACCAGCGAGCGTTGGAAGAACGTTGGCGCTCTCGCCGCCCCCAGCGATGAGACGCATCCCGACCCATACTTGGTCGCCGAGCGATGGCTTGAACTCGTCCAGCCCCTACTCATCGAAGCCCGCAGCGCACGGCGCCGTTCCCGGTACCTTCGCCTGAAACACATCACCCCGAAACTCCACACCGAGCCGTTCGGCATCGAACATGTCGAGAAGACGTTCACGGGCCTCCCGCTTGGGGCGCCGCTGGCGAAACGTGTCACAGCCTGCATTCTGGGTGTCCCGGATGCTTAGAACAGCCGCCGCTGCTGATCGTGCTGGTTCAGGGGCGCTGTTACGCTCCACAATATGGCCGATACAAAGATGACCAAGAGCGCGGGGGAGCACTGGGTGTGCTCGGTGCTGTCGCGGTACGGCTGGGCGGTGGCGCTCACCCGGGACGGGCTGGAGCGAACCGACATCCTCGCGGTCCAAACAGAAGGGCCCGGGCGGCAGACCATAGAGATGCAGGTCAAGTCGATCAGATCAAAAGACGTCAGGGGGAGATGGCAGCTCGGCGTGAAGTCACAGCAGCCAGCGCTGTCCCGGCACGAGTGGTATGCGCTGGTCATGCTCGATCCGGGTGAGCGCACTGCGGCGCCCCGGACTTTCATTGTCCCAAGGGACCACGTGGCGGCCGCGGCATGGATCGGGCACATGAACTGGCTCACCGAGCTGGGCGTACCTGCCGGGCGACGCAACGCGGGGCCGGATCAGGCCCGTGTCGGCGTCGAGACATTCAAGCCATATGAGGACCGCTGGGACCTGCTCGGTACCCAGACGGACAAGGTGCCCGTGATGCTGCCGAAGCACTATCGCGAACTCGCCGCCGACCCAAGGGTGGGCTTGCCTGGGGGCCACCCATGGAAGAAAGAACTGCCAGACTGGTAGGTTGTGGGTCTCTTGCGGCAATTCATCCTTAGGCGATGGGATTTTTGTCATACTCGACCGAGCACTTTCGCTGACACCCTTCTTTCAGACACGGCGGCACCCCAGATCGTGGCCTAGAGGAACCCACTCGTCGAACCACCGGACCAAGGCGTTGCGGCCGGTGACGGGCCAAGGCGGATGATCGGGATGTTGCTGTGGTGGACCGCATTTCGGTACTCAATTTCCGGACGCCTAGACTGGGCTCCATGAAGCCTCGGGTCCCACTGCTGCCATTGCCTGATGAGCCACTTGACCTGCCTGAAGGCCTTGCCGCTGAAGAGCGCCTGAAAGCGGCCATTGTTTCGGTATTCGATCACGTCAACCTTCATGCCATGGCTTGGCCGGCCAAGGATTTGGACGGGAAGCTCGTGGCGCCGCCCGCCGAACATGTGCTCCACGAGTTGGCCCATATCTACGAACTGGTGGACGAAGAACGTCTCATGGCTAGTCCGCAACTCGGCGACGTCTGCATCGATTCAGAGCTTCCTAAGTGCGACTTGTGTGGCCGGGACGCCCGATACGACGCCATCGTCGAGATGAATGGAACGAAGGGTGGCGCGTTCTTGTGTGGTGACCACTATTCAGAGCATGGCTCGGGAACGCTGGGCGCTTCCGGGGACACATACCTGATGCTGACTTCGGAAGTCCCCGATTGGGTCCGGGACGACTGTAACCGACTGCTTGCCGCACAGGGGCGCGAGCCGATGTTCTAGGTTTGGAGGTACCGGCAAGGAGCTAAACCCGCTTGCCATGGAATCCCTGGCCGAACTCGGAATTGACATCACAGGTGCACACTCCAAACCGGTCGCCGACAACGTCATCGGGGGCGTGGACTTTGTCGTCGTGCTCGGCACCGAAGCGAAACGCGAACCCCGCGAAGGTACCCGCTTCGAATTCTGGGAAACCGACGAACCCCCAGAACGGGGTACCGAAAGCATGGAATGGGATGCGCCTTGTTCGCGACGACATCAAGCATCCCATCGAACAGCTGCACAGCGCTTTTACCGACCAGGGCTGACACCAATTGGCCAGGCCACAGGGTGACCAACCCTTGTCCCTGGCACCGCCGGCAGTGCAATTCTGCCTAGGCAACCCTCGATGGTTTGCCCAACGTTGACCCACCTCCCTTTTCAACAATCACTGGGGCCAACTTTGGCTTCATGGTTCACTGCTGCTGGCGGCGCGCGGCTGGGCGGGAAACGCGCCACAGCCGCTGCTCATGTGCGTTTCCGTTCTTTGGCCCATGAAATGTTTGAAGGAGGTGCAGTACCATGACGCTCGTTGGACCCCAGCCTGCCGCTTGGCTCGCGCATCTGTGTTCAGTCGGGGTCGAGCGGCGGGCCCTCGCTCACCGACCGGACAGCGATGAGAGCGCGAGGAACGACGAAGCGCGACCCCAGTATTCTGTTCCGGTCGGAGAGTTGGGCGTTTGGCCCGTCGATGCATCATCAGATCGACTAAAAAGAGGGTGTGGACAATGTCCACACCCTGGGCTTCGGATTCGGTTGTATCGGCATCGAATTGGGGCGGATTGGGGAGGTTTTCGAAAGAGGGGCGGATTTGCAGGGGGAGCGGCTGGTTCGAGTCCCATCTTGGGCACGTGTTTTCCCTGTTCAGGGGCTTTTTAGCCTCTGACTGGTGCACATGTTGTGTTGTGAAGGGCCCCTTCGGGGGCCCTTTTTCATTGGTGGCCGGTGGTGTGGCCGGTTGCCTCCTTAGCTTCCTGGAGCGATGTGTCGTTGTTCCATACCTGTTCATGGGTGTTCATGTCCCGGCCGGCATGACGTGTGGAAAATTTTTTGCGGGTTTCTTCGCTGCGTCGTTGGGTGTTCATCAGGTTTCCTCCTGCTGGGTTGTTGGCGGCGGTTCTTGTTCGTTCATGGACGGTCTGGGGGAGGACTGCATGACTTGTGCCCGACCGGCCAAAGGACTATGTTGCCGAGCGACCCGCAGGGTTGTCGGCTCTGCCTGGGGGCGTGCAACGTGGCCTTGGGTTGTAGCTCATGATGCTCACCGTCCTTCTTCCCTGGTCCAGGAGTCTCGCTGTCTATAGCTGTTCATGATGGCCGCCGGCGCCAACTGCATGACGCTATGAATCTTTGTCATGATGTCTCGAGGCGAGACCGCCGACTGGTTGCTGTCTTCCATGCCTGTTCATTGCGAGCCTGTTGGACGAGCGCATGACGGATTTAGGAAACGACGCCGGACTTTCCGGAAGGCGGTAAGAATCCGTTCATCACCGTGCTCGAGGCCCTGCCAACGCTGGGCTGGGGTTTGGGATTCCTGCTGGGGTCCGCAAGCTTTCGGACTGGTTGCTGGGTACGACCTCGTGAGGGCTGTGCCGATTTGGGCCTGTGGGGGCACTGCACATGGGATCACTTCCTGATCATGCACGTCCGCGGTCTTTGTCCATGAGATGACTGAAGGAAGTGAAGGCCCTCAAGCCCGGACAGGCCTTACGGCGGTGTCATGACACTCTGTAAGGTGGGAGTGAAAGAGTCATGGACGGTCAGGAGGGCGCCATGTCAGCCGGCACAACGAGGCATACGATCCGTATTGACGATGACTTGTGGGACCGGGCTCATGCCAAGGCATCGAGGGAAGGTACCACCGTTTCGGAACGGGTCCGGGAGGGACTGCGCGAGTATGTTTATGGGCCGGAGGCCCGGCGCACGATCGCGGATTCTCTGGTCTACCTCGTCCCCGATGCCCTGGAGGATTTGAAGGGGCCGGCGTCCGGGATTGTTGAGTTGCCGATTCACCTGGATTGGGGGCCGGACAGGGGCTATGACGTGGCTGATGATGGCAGCTGCGCCGTGCTTTACCAGTTGACTTTGCAGAACTCGGGGTCGGTTGACGAGATGGCCGGCATCGTCAACGCGGGCCGCCTGGTCGGGCTGTGGCCCTCGATGCGGCTGCCCGAGCGGTGCCGTCAAGCGTGGGAGACGGCCTTCCCTCAGCTTCCGAAACACCGGGAGAGCAAGGATCATCCTTCATGGACGACGCTCAACGCGTAGCCAGCGAAATAGCGTTATCCGTGCTCGCTGAGGACGGCTTCATCCTTGCCGGGGGACAGGCGCTGGCTGAACATGGCGTGATTGCGAGGATGTCGGAGGATGTTGATCTTTTCGCGCTGCACCGACGGCACAGCCCTGAATCGTTTGCGGCCTGTGTGAAGAAGATGACGGCAGCTCTTGAAGCGGCCGGGTACACGGTCGAGGTCACGCGGCAGTACCAGGAGTTCGCCAGCCTCACCGTAGCTAAGCGCGGCACCGCGGTCGTGATGGATCTTGGGTTGGATTGGTGGGAGGACCAGCCCGCGGTGGTGGATCTTGGTCCGGTCCTGTCGCTGAGGGACTCGGTGGCCTCCAAACTGCTGGCGGTCTATTCGCGTGGTTATGCCCGGGATTACTTGGATGCCTATTCGATTCTCATTAGCGGCCGGTTCACGCCAGTGCAGCTGATTGAACTGTGCCGCCGCCGGGACCCGCATCTTGACCTTGAGATGTTCGCTTCCACCATGTCGGGCCACCGCGCGTTGCCGACTACGGAGTTCACCAAATACGGGTTCCCGGCCGAGGAACTGTCACGGCTGGATATGACCCTCGCAGGATTCGCCAAAACCATCCGCCAGCACCGCTCCTCGGCCGGTCAAACCATTGAACCGATGAACTTCAACGGCCCCGGTAACACTCGAAGCGGCCCGGAATTGTCATGACCGCGGTCAGCGGATTGCAGCAACTTGGCACAATTGATCAGGTCGATGAACTCATGCCGCATGGCAGGTTGTGTCATAGGCTCGGTGCACCAACCACGACAGGAGCGAGCGCTGACACCCATCGACATTGTGCGTCCGGACGCTGGTGCCTGGGCTGCGCTCCCGAAGCGGATCCCCGGCCGTCGGCAGCGACTCGCGGGCTGGCTGACCGGATTGCTCGGCACCGGTGCGGCGTTCATCGCCGACCGTGGCTGGGAGGCGATGGATGATCCGTCCTGGTATGGAGCCTTCCGCCTCATCGACATGTTCGGCAGCGCGAGCATTCTTCTCGCCATGGCTTTTTGCCTGGCGGGATGGATGCTTGGACGCTATGCCGTTGTGGCGGCTCCGTTGGTTCTTGTGTTCGCCGCTGTGCCGCACACGCTGGACGGCTACACGTCCGGTCCGGTGTGGTGGGTCGCCGCCGCGGTGGGGGTTGTGCTGGTTGTTGGTGTCGCGGGCCGTTCGTGGCGTGACCTGGGCGCTGTCCGGGCGGCCGCGGTTGGGCCTAACGCGTTGCGGGCCAGCAGGCGGGTGCTTCGCCGCGGTCTGGTGAAGATGCTCATGTTGTTTGCGGCGGCCGGGGCCGGCTGGGCTGCTGCCTTCGGGGTGCTGCCGACAGAACTGGGCCGCACTTATGAACAGGCGGGGCAGGAGTCCGGATCAAGCATGTTTGCCGCCGCAGCGGCCGCCTTCAGCATCCTCGCCCTCACGGCGGTGATGCGGCAAGGCTGGAGGGTGTTTGCGATGAGCCGGGTTGGCAGGCATGTCTGGGAGGTGCCGGCAGGGGCGGGCCTTGCCCCGTCGTGGCCGTTCGACGATGACACGTCCGGGCGACTGACTGCTGTGGATGAGAGGGCCGCCGGTTGCATCTGCCTCGCTGAGTTCCGGCGTTCCTTCCCCGATGCCGACGACCATGTCCTCGAGGAGGAAGGCGTGCATGCATCGGCCTACTGCCCGCTCCACGGCATCGACAAGATCAACAACCTCTCCGCAGGGGAATTTGCCGCGCAGGCGGGAACGCCGTGGCTGTGGGATGAGCAGTCCGCCCTGCCTCAACCCACGGGTCCCGAAGACAAACGCCTGCTGCTCTACGCCTATGCCGGGACAGCCTTCACCGGGATACCCCTAACGGCACGGGCCGGCTTCCTGGACGCCAGCTTCCCGGACATAGAACCCGCACGGGAAACTGAACCGGACGACGTCGTTCCCAACTGGGACGCGGCCGAGCGTCCGACGGCGGGCGTTCTGGACATGATCGACCTCCGACCTGCGGGATACGACGGCCTCGCGTTCAGGTACCGGCACGGCCGCGCCTGGTTTGAGGCGAGCCAAGCGGCAGCGTCCCCGGACGAACGGCAGGGCTTCAGCCGCTGATGACGAGGATGCGCTCCAGATTGTAGAGCGGCACGGCTTACACCTCCGCGACGTCGGACTGTTCGGCTCGGCTTTCGCCCGGCCCGCGACAACTGTCACGGGCGCGATATCGCGGCTTGGTCCGACGCCAGCCCGGCAGGAGCGCGCCATTGGAAGCACCCGAACAAGCGAATTTCCGTAAAGCCGCGGGCACCGGATGTCAGGTTGAGGTGTGCGTCAGGGCCACAACTGGTGAGAGCAGTAACACGCAACTTCGACACTCGTGGATGGTCAAACCGAGATGGTGAACCGATAGAGGCGATGCCATGCTTTGAGTCGCCTTATGTCCGGGCGAGCTCCGCAATCCTCTCCGTGGCTGCCCAGGACGCGAGGAGCTTGAGTGTTTCTGCGGAGGGGCTGCCTGGGGTGGCCGGGTAGACGGTGAGAGAGTGCCCTGGATCCTCCTCCAGCCCAAGGACCTGGTAGTTCAGCTCCAGGAGGCCAACCGCGGGATGCTGAAAAAACTTTGTTCCGGCGTAGTGGCGCCGCACGTTGTGCGCGGCCCAGCGCGTCCTGAATTCGTCGCTGCGCATGGACAGTTCGCCGATTAGTTCAGCGATTCCTTTATCGTGCGGGTTGCGGCCTGCTTCCCGGCGCAGGATGGCTACGTTGGTGTTTGCTGCACGTTCCCAGTCCGTGTAGAAGTTGTGCGCCCTGGGGTCCAGGAAAATGAACCGTGAATGGTTGGCTGGTCGGGCCGGTCCGCGATACATGTCCGAGTACAGGGCGTAGCCGAGCGTGTTGGCGGCCACGATGTCCATCCGATTGTTGCCGATGAAGGCCGGAGCAGTGGCGATGGTGTCCAGGAGGTATTGCAGCTCGGGACGCACGCCGACCGGGGCCGAGGCGGGGGCACGCTTCCGGCCGGGCATGTTAGCGGTGCGGGCGAGGTCGTAGAGGTGGTCGTGCTCGGCGCGGTCCAGCTCCAGCGCCCCCGCGATGGCGTCCAGCACGCCGTCGGAGACGCCTGTGAGGTTTCCGCGCTCCAACCGGGTGTAGTAGTCCACGCTGACGCCGGCGAGGCGTGCAACCTCTTCCCGGCGCAGCCCGGAAACACGGCGCCGTCCTCCGTAGGTTTCTATACCTGCCTGTTCCGGCGTGATGCGTCCACGGCGTGTGGAGAGAAACTGCCGTACCTCGGCTCGGTTATCCATACATGACACGTTACGAGAAACGAGTGATCCCTAAAGAGGGCCTGCCATAACCCGTTACAACAAGCCTCCTCTAGGGGTACCGGTCATGGTCGAAGAAAATGGCCCTGTTAGCGGTGCGTGATCCTGAGACGTTGCCTGGCTGCGACCTTCACTGTCGTTAGGGCACCCTGTGGCCGGCGGCTTGAATCAGTCCGTACCACTCGCCGCGAGTCAGCGGGATGTCAGAGCCTGCTGCAGCGTCGGCAACACGCCCCGGTTTTGTAGTCCCGAGCACGACTTGGAATCCAGCCGGGTGGCGGGTGATCCAGGCGGTGGCGATGGCAGTTGGTGTGACCCTGTATTTTGTGGCGAGCCGTTCAAGTTCTGCATTGAGCTTGGGGTGTTCCTTCGAACCCAAAAACACGCCGTCTTGGAAGCTCTTTTGGAAGGGAGACCATGCTTGCAAGGTGATCTTGTTGATGCGGGCGTAGTCGATGATGCCGCCGCCGTCGCGGGTGATTGAGTCAGATTCGCCGGCCATGTTCGATGAGAGGCCCTGGGCGATGATGGTGGAGTGCGTGAGGGACAGCTGTACCTGATTCGCGACGATCGGCTGAGTCACGGCCGTCTTGAGCAGATCGATCTGGCGAGGGGTGTGGTTTGAGACGCCAAATGCCCGGACCTTACCGCTGGACTTTAGGTCATCGAAGGCGCGTGCGACCTCTTCAGGTTCTAGGAGCGCGTCGGGGCGATGGAGCAGCAGAACATCGATGTAGTCGGTGCCTAGTGCCTCCAGGGACTCCTCTACAGAGGTCACGATGTGGTCGTACGAGGAATCGTAGTGCCACTCGTCGGGGACGATTCCGGTCTTGGTTTGCAATGTGACCTGCTCGCGCTCGGATGAGCCCATTTGAAGGGCCGAGGCGAACCGACGCTCACAGGTGTGCCGCTGACCGCCATACAGGTCAGCATGGTCGAAGAAGTCGATACCAGCTTCACGTGCCGCGGTATAAAGCTCGCGGATTTCCTCGTCAGAACTGTCCTTGATCCGCATCATGCCAGCGACGATGTTAGGCACTTGAGTGTCTGTAGGTCCAAAGGGAACGGTGCGCATGATTCCTCCGAATCTTCTCGAATGGGGTCTTACCCTGGCGGGCTGCTTTCAATTGAGCAGGCCCCTGCCGGTCCTCAGAAGTGCCCCTGCTCGGCACGACTTGCCCCACAATCTCCGCGGCATGGTGGCATCGGCAGCAGAAGGAAAACACGCTCTTGGTTTAGCTGCCCTTGCGCCCTGTGTGGAGGAAGGTCATCGCCCAAGACCTGCAACTAAATCTCACATTACAGGATTTATGTATTGACGATGTCCCACAATGCAGGATACCGTCACTCCAGATGATTTTGCGATCTGCCCCATAATCGGCGGTGCTGAAGAACGCAGGGAAGGCACGAAGCCAGCGTCCGGCGTCTGCCGCGCCACTTATGCCCGGCCCCGTAGTCGGGCCGGATTGCAATTTTTGTTCCGCTCAAGGAGGAGAAGGTTCATGTCGAGGAAAAACCTCACGGCCGATCGGCCGAGTCAGGCAGCGTCCGCCGTTGCGTTGCCAACGGCGGGATTGGCAGCACGCAAACCGCGGGAGGTATCCGCTACGAGACGGCGAATCGGCTCGATCGCGTGGTCCTCATTGCCGCCCCTTGTGTTCGTAGCGATCCTGTTGGCCTGGGCCGCAGCGGTAGAGCTGTTCAAGATCCCTGCCTATCTTCTTCCCGGGCCCCTCGCCGTTTTTAAGCGTCTGTTCACGGATGCGGGCAGCCTTTGGGTCCACACACAATCCACTCTCGTTGTGCTCGTCGTCGGGCTCTTGCTGAGCATTGTTATTGGCATCCCCCTCGGCTTGGTCATTGCCTTGTCCAAAACCGCAAAGCAACTGGTCTACCCGCCGGTGATAGTCCTGCAGTTGGTGCCGAAGATCGCCGTTGCTCCGCTGCTGTTGGTCTGGCTTGGTTTCAGCCTTAACACCAAGGTTGCACTGGTCGTGCTGATAACCTTCTTTCCCCTGCTGATGGCGAGCATCAGTGGTTTCCGGATCCTTGATGACAGGCTCCTGTACCTGACGCGATCTATGGGTGCAAGCCGCTGGCAAACGTTCTGGACGCTTCGCTTTCCTGCGGCGCTTCCGGTGATCTTCTCCGGCATCAAGACTTCAGCAACCATCGCCATCACAGGCGCCCTTGTCGCCGAATTCCTTGGCTCGAACAGCGGGCTGGGCTACGCCCTGCTGCGGGCAAGCGGCGCCATGGACACCGAGTACATGTTCGCCATCCTGGTCATCCTGACGGTCATCGGAGTAATCCTCAATTACCTGGTGGAGGCAGTCGAATGGGTGCTGACACCATGGCAGCGCCGCGCCGCCTAAACCCTACGCATTCAACAACGGCCCGCAGGCCAACCAGCGCCCCATCTCACCGCTTTTACAAGCCATTGACAAACAAGAACTAGAGGAATCGTTATGCAAAGAAGCATTACAAAGCTGCTGGCAGCTGCGATCGCCGCGGGAGCCATGCTGCTTTCCGGCTGCGCCAGCCCTTCGGCAAGCGGCACTGGAAGCAACGCGAACCAAGTGCGCTTCCAAATGCACTGGTCCTGGTCGGCCTCCACCGCAGGATTCGCCGTTGCCCAGGCGGATGGCCTGTACAAGGCCGCCGGGATTGACACGAAAATTGAGCAGGGCACAGGTTCCGGCACAGCGGTTCAACTCGTCGCGAACGGTCAGGCAGACATCGGTATCGCAGACGCCGTGCCCATCAGCCAGCAGATTGAAAAGGGCGCCCCACTGGTCATCGTTGCGACTGTGAACCAGGTGACCAACATTGCGATGCAGGTCCTGGATTCATCGGGCATCAAATCAGTCCAGGACCTTAAGGGCAAGACTGTCGCTGTTCCCCAGGGTAGCGCCCACGCTTTCCTGTTCCCTTTGTTCCTCGAAGCGAACGGGCTAAGCGAGAAGGATGTCACGATATCGAATGTTCCCTTTGCTTCCATGGCGGCGGCACTGCTCCAGGGAAATGTGGACGCCATTGTCGGGGGTCAGGACACCGCTGTCTCGCTCGAGCAGCAGCACGCGAAGTTCAAGAACTTCCCGTTCGCTGACCATGGTGTCTCTCCTGTCGCACATTCGATATTCACCACACAGAGCTTTGCCGAGAAAAACCCTGATGCTGTGAAGAAGTTCGTTTCGGCGAGCCTCAAAGGCTGGGCTTCGGCTCGGGCCAATCCCGAACAGGCGGTGGCGGCGGTCAAACAGTTGCTGCCAGACGCTGTCGATGGCACCGTACGGGCAGAACTAAAGTTTCTCCTCCCCCTGCTGTGCGCTGCAGACGCGCCCGCTATCGGGCGCGCTGAACCCGCGCGCTGGCAGCAAAGCAACGACATCCTGACCAAAGCCAAGCTGCTCCCGGCTCCGCTGGACACGGCCAAATCGGTCTCCTACGACTTCCTCCCGGCAGCCAGCGACTTGAAGAGCTGCAAGTAGCTTTCCCGAGCAGGCCCGGGACGTTCACCATGCAGCCCCGGGCCTGCCCAGAGTTCATGAGAGCAGGCCAGCACCCTACAGCAGTCGGCGCGCATCTGTTGTGGGTCGACCACGAGGATCCAGATCCATTACTGCGCGGATTGAGAAAGGTACATCAGTGAACGACACAGCACTGCAGACCAAGGCGGCAGGTCTGCCGATTTCCATTAAGGGCGTCGCCAAAACGTTCAACAGTCCGTCCGGGCGATCTTTTGAGGCGCTCAAGCCGGTTTCAATGGACATCAAGCCCGGGGAGTTCATTTCGATCGTTGGCCCGTCCGGTTGCGGCAAGAGCACCCTCATGCTCATGGTTGCCGGACTCCTGGAACGCTCCGGCGGCGACATTCGGGTCGGTGGAACTTCGGTGGACAAGCCCTTCACCGACATCGGCATCGCCTTCCAGGACCACCTCCTGCTGGATTTCAGAACTGCGATGGAAAACGTCCTGATTCACGCGGACATACGTGGGCTGGATAAGAAGGAATTGCGGTCCCGGGCCACCGAGTTGTTCAAACAGCTTCACATTGAGAAAGCCATAGATAAATACCCCCGCCAGCTCTCCGGTGGCATGCGCCAACGGGTGTCGCTCATCCGCACCATCGTCCACGAACCATCGGTACTCCTGCTTGACGAGCCGTTCGGGGCGCTTGATGCCCTGACCCGTCTCCAGGTCAGGGCCGACCTCGAGGCGCTGTGGCTGCGCAACAGGCCCACGGTGCTCTTCATTACTCATAGCGTCGAAGAAGCCGTTGGTCTTTCCGACCGGATCTTCGTCATGAGCCCGACTCCAGGCGAGGTTGTTGATGAGATCGTTGTCGATCTTCCACGTCCTCGTCCCCTTGCACTCGTCGAATCCCCCGACTTCGGAACGTACGTCGACAGGATCTACACCCACTTCGAACGAATGGGAGTTCTTCACGGCATCGAAATTCCCAAGCGAGGAAACGAGTAGCAAGTAAGGACCCCGTTAGGGCGGCCATAGCTACCGCCGCGGGGGATGGGCTCCTTGTTCTACGGGAGTACGTCCAGCCGCATGCTGCAGGGCCGCGTGCCCCTCATGGGGCCTTACCCGCATGTCTGACGGACTGAAAGAGCCCGCCGAGGCGCTACCGAAATGAATCCAGGGCTGTAAGCCCCACCGAATGAGTCCGGGCTATTGCCTGGTTTAAAGGAGTTTGTTGAGTATGAGTACGAAGGTGTCGGAGGAGTTTGATGTGCGTGTGGGCGGGGGAGGGTACCGGATAGGGGTGATTGCCTCGGCCG
>NZ_JBHUSE010000011.1:0-133154 GCF_042674585.1 Arthrobacter sp. NPDC057013 | reverse complement strand
CCTCCCGCCGTCGTCCGCTTCCTTTATATTTGGCTCTTGCCAGCGCAACGGGGACATGAGTACTGTGCGGCCAGTCGGACTTTCGGCCGCGCCGGACTTTCGGCTGCATCCGGAGTTTGGCAGTACAGCGCGGCACCCCAATCGGCGCCGCTGTCAGGGGCCATGAACCGTACAAACACGGCCCCGTATTTTCAGGCGCCCGGTCGCCGCGCCGGCACAACCCACGGCGTGCAGGGCGCCACGCTTCGATTAACGCCGCCCTTTATCCAGGGGAGAACCTGATGTTAGGCACCAGAAGCCGCCTCGCCGCCGTCGCACTCGCCGCCGCCCTCGTGGGCATCGCCGCCCCCGCCCACGCAGCCCCCGCAACGCTCGTCAGCGCGGGACCCGGAATCCTCGTCGCCGACGGCGCCGCCGTCGACATTCCCGTCACCTTCGTCTGCGACACCGGACCCACCCTGGTCACCGCCGTGCCGGTCATCCAGCTGACCCAAAGGGTCAGCGACGGCCGGATCGCCGGCGGCCTTGGGAACGCCGAGCTCGCCTGCACCAGGAAGGCCCAGACCGTCACCATCCGCGTGGTTCCGAACGTGATGGCGTTCAACGAGGGCACGGCCGCGGCCACGGTGGTGCTGCAGAGCTGCAACGCCCAATTCCAGTGCTCTGCGGAAATCATCAACACCGAGGTGAAAATCGCCAAGGGCGCGGGCAACGGGATCCAGCCGCAGCAGTAATCTCAGGCCCGGCTCAGCTCCCGCCCGCCCAGTTCAAGCTCGCGGACGATGCCGTCCACCAGCGATGCCGGATCACCAAGGATATCCACGGCAATGTGAGCCTCATCAGCGCCCAGCGGCTCCAGCGTCGCAAGCTGCGACGCCAGGAGGCTGCTGGGCATGTATTCGTGCGCCCGGCTGCTGATCCGGCCCGAAATGGTGTCTGCCGCCCCGGCGAGATGGATGAACACCAGGTCAGGCCCGAAGCTGCGGAGCGGGTCCCGGTAGCTCCGTTTGAGCGCCGAGCAGGCGATGATGCGCGTGCCCGCTCCGTCGGCGGGCGTCGCCAGTGCGGCGGCCAGGGGCTGCAGGTTCGTGATCATGATGTTCTATCCAAACTTTTAGCCGGCGAAGTTGAGGAGGACTTTGCCGGATTTGGCTGAGTTGCGGGCGGTGTCGAAGGCTTCGAGGGCGGCGGTGACGGGGTAGTCGTGGGTGATGACCGGGTCGATGGTGAGGGTGCCGTCGGCGAGGGCGGTGATGACCTGGTCGATTTCGTCGTTGAACCGGAACGAGCCGCGCAGGTCCAGTTCCCGGGTGATGGCCAGGGAGATCAGGACCGGCTGGGCCCCGGTGGGCAGCAGCCCGACCATGACCACGGTCCCGCCCCTCGCCGCGCCCTGGATCGCGGAGGCCAGGCCGTGGTGGTTCCCGGAGGATTCGATCACGACGTCGGCCTGCACCGCGGCGATCGCCTCAGCGTCGGTGGCGGTCAGGACCTCGTCCGCGCCCACCGCGGCGGCGATCTCCAGCGGTTTCGCGTGCATGTCGACCGCGACGATCCGGGCCGCGCCGGCGCGTTTGAGGACCGCGACCGCCAACGCCCCGATCGGGCCGGACCCGATCACCAGGGCGGTTTTGCCGGCCACGTCCCCCGCCCGTGACACCGCATGCCAGGCCACCGAGGCCGGTTCGATCAGCGCCGCGGTGCGCAGGTCCAGGGTCTCGGGCAGGGCCCGGAGCATCCTTACCGGCAGGTTCACGTACCGGCTGAACGCCCCGTCCGTGTGCGGGAACCTCGCCGCGGACCCCAGGTAGGTGCAGCCCGGGGACAGGTTCGGCCGGTCCGCCGGATACCGTGGCGCGTCCGGGCCCTCACCGGGACCCGGGGTGGCCGGATGCACCGCCACCGGCACCCCCGCGGCCGGCCCCGCACCGTTGGCCGCGGCCCGGACCACCCGGCCGGAAATCTCATGCCCCAGCACCAGCGGTGCCTTCAGGATCGACTCCCCGGCCGCGCCGTGCAGCCAGTAATGCAGGTCCGACCCGCAAATCCCCCCGTACAGCACCTCGACCACGGCCTCATCCGGCCCCGGCGCCGTCAGCGGCAGATCATCAACCCGCAGATCCCCCTTGCCGTGCGCGACCACCGCCGGACCCGACACCGGCAACACGGCCTCCGCCTCCGCCGTTGCTGCAGTTGCTGCTGTTGCTGTTGCTGTTGTGCGTGCCATCAGACCACCACCGTCATTCCGCCGTCGATAAAGATTGTCTGCCCGTTCACAAAATCCGACCCGGACGAGGCCAGCCACACCGCCGGACCCGCCAAATCCCGCACCGTCCCCCACCGCGCCGCCGGGGTCCGGCCCAGAATCCACGAATTAAACTCCGGGTCATCGACCAGGTTCTGCGTCATCTCGGTATGGATATACCCCGGCGCGATCCCGTTGATCTGCAACCCCGAACCCGCCCACTCCGCCGTCATGGCCCGGGTCAGGTTCCGCAACCCGCCCTTCGCCGCCACATACGGGGCGATCGTGGGCCGGGCCAGATCCGTCTGCACCGAACAGATATTGATGATCTTCCCGTGCCCGCGCGGGATCATGCGCCGGGCCGCCTCCCGCCCCACCAGGAACGCGCTCGTCAGGTCAGTGGAAATCACCCGCTCCCAGTCCGCCACGTCCAAATCCAGCATCGGCACCCGGTGCTGGATCCCGGCATTGTTCACCAGCACCTCCAACGGGCCCACCTGCTCCTCCACCCACGCCACACCCGCTGCGGCCGCCGCATCATCCGTGACATCAAACGCCACACTGTGCACCCGGCCCGGCGCGTACTCCGCCGCCATCACCGCCTCCGCAGCCTTGAGCCGCTCCGCGTTCACCCCGTTCAGCACCACCGTCGCACCAGCATCCGCCAACGCCCGCGCCAACGCATTACCAATCCCCCGGCTCGAACCAGTCACCAACGCAACCCGCCCGGTCAAATCAAAAAGTGAAGTCATGCGAACGGGCCTGCCTGCACGAGGTTGGCCGGGGTTTCTCCCGCGGCCAGTGCTTCGAGTTGCCGCCGCAGGAGCTTCAGGATCCGCGGCTCGAAGGCCGACGTGTTGCCGCCCACGTGGGGCGTGATGAGGGCGTTGGGCGTGGACCACAGCGGGTGGTCCTGCGGCAGCGGTTCCGGGTCGACGACGTCGAGGGCGCACTGCAGACGGCCGGACAGGACCTCCTTGGTGAGAGCTGCTGTGTCCACCACCGGGCCGCGTCCCACGTTCACCACGAGGGCACCGTCGGGCAGGGCTGCGAGGACTTCCTCACCGATCAAGTGGTGGGTCTGGTCGTTCAGCGGCAGTACCGAGACCAGGATGTCGTGCGTCGCGGCAAGTGCGGTCAGCTTGCTGGAGGCGTGGACCTCGCCGTGCTCGTCGGTCCGTGCGGTGCTTCCCACCCGGGTGACCGTAACCTCGAAAGGCTCCAGGCGGCGGGCAATTTCGTGCCCGATCCCGCCGACGCCCACCAGCAGCACGCGGCGGTCCGCGAGGGATTGGCGCCGCTCCGGCCGCCACAGACCGTACTGCTGGTCGCGGACGGCCTGGTCGATGCCGCGCAGTTTGGCAAGGATCAAACCCACCGCCAGTTCCGCCGTCGCCGCCGCATGAACGCCTGAGGCGTTTGCGACGCCGGCCGCCGGCCCGGCGGCCTCAATGACGCCGTCGTATCCGGTGGACTGCGTCTGGACGAACTTCAGGTCGTCCACCTGGGCGAGCGATCCCAGAACCGCGCCGGCGTTGATGTACGGGAGGATGACGCCGTCGATCTCTCCCAGCGTCGCATCCTCGGGATCCGACTCCAAGTCCCAGACGACACCCCGCAGGCCCTCGGGAAGGGGTGCGAGATCGGCGAGCAGTTGCCGGTCGGGGAAGCTGACGGTGCGTACTGGTTGCATCGGTAACCTATCGATTCTGGAGAGCTGGAGGTGGACAGGGCGGGGCCAGTTCGGACTGGCCCCGCCGTTGGCAGCTTAGACCGGGCGCCGGTCGAACGTGAGACCGCCGGGGACCTGGAACGTGGGCATGAGTTCCAGCATGCCCACGTTCACGTGGCGCGGTGTTTCGATGGCGTAATCCATAGCGTTGACGATGTCGTCGGTGGTCAGGGATTCGTAGCCCTCGTAGTACGTCTGCCACGCCTCTTCCATGGCCTCAGGCGTGCCGCCCATGTTGCGGCCGAAGATCTCAGTTTCGACGCGTCCGGGGCAGATCTCGGTGACGCGGATGCGCTTGCCCACGGTATCGTTGCGCAGCTGGCGCGAGATCTGGTGCACAGCTGCCTTGGTGGCGTGGTAGACCGTGTGGCCGTAGAAGTTGTACAGGCCCGCGATGGAGCTGATGTTGATGACGTGGCCGCGGTCGCGTTCCACCATGCCCGGCAGGACCAGCCGGGTGAGCTGGAGCAGGCCGCGGAGGTTGACGTCAATGAGTTCATCGATGTCGTTCTCCGAGGAGTCCAGGATGTTGCCGGGCCGGGACACGCCGGCACAGTTCACCAGGACGTCGACCTCGAGGTTTCCGACGGCGGCCGTGAGGGCCGCGGTGTCGGTCAGGTCGACGATGTGGGGAACGGCGCCGGTCTTGTCGGCCAGGTCCTTCAGGCGTTCCTCGTTGCGGGCCACGGCGTGAACGGTGAGTCCCCGCTTGGCGAGGCGCTCGGCGATCGCGGCACCCATCCCGGTTGAGGCGCCGGTGACGAGGGCGGTTGAGTAGTCTGAAAACGGCATGTAAGTCTCCTGGTTAGTGCAGTGGTAAGTGTTAGGCGTCGCGCAGCGGAAGGTGTGCGCGGTCCTTGACGGTGCTGACGGCCGCCAGCGTGCCCAGCGCGGTGATGACCGCGTAGAAAGCAGGCATGTAGATGTTGCCGGTGGACGAGATCAGCCAGGTCATCAGCAGCGGGGCGGTGCCGCCGAAGAGTGCCGAGGAGATGTTGTAGCCCAGGCCGTAGGCCGAGTACCGGACGCGGGTGGGGAACAGTTCCACGATCAGGATGTGGATCACCGCGGTGTGGCCGGCGAAGACGACGGCCATGAGGCAGGCACCCAGGATGGCCAGGGCCATGTTGCCGGTGGCGATCAGTGCGTAGGAGGGGATGCCGAGGACAGCCATGGCGATTGCCGAGCCGGCGATGACCTTCTTGCGGCCGATGCGGTCGGAGAGGGCACCCATGAACGGGATGGCGATGCAGATGACCACCAGGCTGCAGGCGGTAACGAGGAGTGCCTCACCGATGGTGAAGTTGAGCTGCTTGCCCTTGAGGAACGTCGGCATGTAGGAGAACAGGACGTAGTAGCCGGAGCCGTTCATGAGCGGGATGAACAGGGCCAGGAGCATGGCGCGGCGGTGTTCGGCGGAGGCGAAGGCTTCCTTGAGGGGGTTCTTGGACAGGCCGCCCTCTTCCTTCAGCTTCACGAAGTTGGGGGTGTCCGCGATGGCCTTGCGGATGTACCAGCCGATGACGCCCATGGGGATGGCAACCAGGAACGGGATGCGCCATGCGAACGAGCCGAAGCCGCCGCCGTCGATCGCTGCCTGCGTGAGCCAAGGCGACATCGAGAACGCGACCAGGGTGCCGGTGAGCAGGGCCGCGAAGGATGCGATCTGGGCGTAGGAGGTGATGATGCCGCGCTTGCCTTCAGGGGCGTGCTCGGCGAGGAAGGTCATGGCGCCGGCAGCCTCGCCGCCGACGGAGAAGCCCTGCAGCAGGCGGAGCAGCACAAGCAGCACGGGGGCCGCGATGCCGATGGCCGAGTAGGTGGGCAGGAGCCCGATGCCGGCGGTGGCGATGCTGATCAGCAGGATGACGAAAACCAGTAGTTTCTGGCGTCCGATCTTGTCGCCCAGGATGCCGCAGACGACGGCGCCGAGGGGGCGGACGAAGAAGGACACGGCGTAGCCGGCGAAGACGAACAGCAGGGCGTTGTCCGGGTTACCGGGGGCCAGGAACACGAGCGCCAGCGTTCCGGCCATGAAGGCGAAAATGCCGTTGTCGTAGAGCTCAACAAAAATCCCGACGCACCCCGCGGTGACGACTTTCCGGGTCTGCCTCGCATCGAGGCGGTCGTGCTGCGGTGCACTCGCACGCGTTGGTGTAGACATTTTCATTCCTAACTTGGACTTAGTTCGAGGAGAGGTCATCGGTGATCCCTAGCTGCCGGCTGCCGGCACGAGTTCCGGCCAGCCGGGCTCTTTACCGATGCCAAGGAGGGCGAAGACGGTACTGACGCGGGAACGGAGGTTTTCCAATTCCCGTAATGCGGCCCGATGCTTTGCCGTGGCTTCGGGGACGGTGGTCTTGCGGAAGGTGATGATGTGCCCGGGCCGGGCCTGGGCGAGGGTGTCGAGCGAACGGCTGGTGACCACCGCCATGACGGGATACCCGGCTGTGACGCCGCGTCCCCGGTGCAGTACCAGCAACTCTTCCCTGGACGGAACCTCGATGGCTCCGACCGGAACGCCGCGCGACAGCACTTCGGCTGACGACTGGCGTTCGGGAAGCGCCCCGCCGAGGCGCAGCCCGATGTGGTTGCTCCGGGCGCTGACGGTGTACTCGGTGTTGTACAGCAGCTCTGCTGTCTCACCGAATTCTTCGACGTCCGGACCGTCCGTGACGTCAATGACCGCCCGGCTGCTGAACTCCGGCCGGGTCAGGCCCAGCCGGAACAGCGGAAGGTCAAAGTATGGCTGCCGGATGGGTCCGACGCTCCGGGAGGTCTTCAGCCTGGTGCCTTCGGAGAGCCGAAGGCCGAAGCCGATGACCGTATCGGGGGCGCAGCTTCCGAGCAGTTCCGGAGCTTCCACCGAACCGTGGACGGCAAGGTAGGCGCGGAGGCCGCCGGTGATGCGGCGTACCGCCACAGTCTCCCCGGCACGGACGGACACCGGTTCCCACTGCGGGCATTCGCGGCCGCCGACCGTGAGGGTCAGCGGTGCGCCGGTGACGGCGATGAGGAGGTCCGCGGTGGCCTGCATCCGGAAGTCGAGGGCGGTGATTTCCAGCAGCGGAGCGTTGTCGGCGTTGGCGGCGAGAATGTTGGCCGCCCGCGCCGAGAACTGGTCGAGTGCCCCGTTGACGGGGAGCCCGAACCCGGGTCCGCGGAAGCGGCCCAGATCCGTGACTACCGAGTTTCCGGGCTGCTGGATGATCAGTGACCCGCTCACCGTGCTGCCTCCAGTTTCCGTCCGGCGTAGTCTGCGAACTCTTCCGGCTGGATCTGGCGGAACGTCAGGCGGTCGCCGGGCAGGTAGGGAACCAGCGGTTCGCTGGCGGCATCGAGGACGGTCAGCGGGGTCTGGCCGATGACGCACCAGCCGCCGGGTGCCACCGCCGGGGCGATGACTGCCTGCCGGCCGGCGACGGCCACGGCACCAGCCGGCACGGACAGCCGGGGGTCCTTCAGCCGCGGGACGGGGAGCGGAAAATCGGGACCGTCCATCATGGGTGAGCCCGCAGGGGCGCCCAGGCAACGGATGACGTAGGACTTGGCCGTGTGGAGCGCGATGACGTCCTCCACGGACAGCTGCTCGTGCTCGGCAACACGCTCCAGGTCGGGGCCGTATTCGCCGCCGTAAACCACCGGGACGCTGAATTCGCGGGGCGTGCGGGCGGGTGCGCCGGCATGCTCAAGCTGGCGCAGGCCGAGGAGCACAAATGCCCTGACCTGGCGCGCGGAGGTGACCCCGGGATCAAATTCCACGAGCAGCGAGTCGTACGTGGGCACTGCGCCGTGTACGCCGTCGGCCCCTGCAGTCTCAAGCCACTGCGCGAGGGAGTGGACGGTGCTCCAGTTGGCCTCCGTGTCAGCGGAGTCGGCGACGACCCGCAGGGCCGAATCCCCGGACTCGAAGATCTCCACGGGGGTTGGATTTGGAGTGGCGGCCATGTCAGGCGACCTTCTCTTTCGCGGCCAGAACCTGGGCGAGCGGGGCGATGGTCACGCCGGCGTTCTCCAGTTCAGTGCGGACATGGCGGGCCAGCTGCACCGCGCCGGGGGTGTCACCGTGCAGGAGGACGGTGTCGGCAACTATCGGCAGATCCGTGCCGGCGACGGTCTCGATGAGCCCTTCGCACACCATGCGGACGGTGCGCTCGACGATGGCGGCCGGATCGTGGATCACCGCGCCGGGGCGGCTGCGGGGCACAAGGGTGCCGTCGGCTTCGTAGGCGCGGTCGGCGATGCCGACGATGCCCACCGGGAGCTGCCGTTCGGCGGCGGCATCGGCGAGTTCGCCGTCCTGGGCCAGGACGATGAGGGCGGGGTTCAGGCGGGCAGCGGCATCGGCCACGGCTGCTGCGTAGTCGGGGCGGCTGGCTACGAGGTTGCCCAGACGTCCGTGCGGCGCGATGTGGGCGATGCTCGTGCCGTGGTAGCCGGCGAAGGCGCTCAGGGCACCGAACTGGTACAGGACGTCGTTGCGGACCTCGTCCGCCGTCAGGTCCATGGCGCGCCGGCCGAAGCCGCGCAGGTCCGGGAAGCTCGGGTGCGCCCCGATGCTGACGCCGCGGCGGACACATTCAGCGACTGTGGCATGCATGATGTCCGGGTCACCGGCGTGGAAGCCGCAAGCGATGTTGGCACTGGAAACCACCTCGAGAAGGGCAGCGTCGTCGCCCATCGAGTAGGCGCCGAAGCCTTCTCCGAGATCTGCGACGAGATCAACTGTGAGTCCCATTATCTGCCTTCCTGGGGTGGTTGGCAGCGGCCCTGCCCGCCGGGGCGAAAGGCTCAGCTGCGCTGGTGATGAGGTGTGTCCGAACTGGCCCCGGAGATGGTTCCCGGTCCGTGCTGCCGGGCTACCGGCTTCTGCAAAAAAGTCTGACACCGCGATTTGGCTCACACAAAGACGTAATCGGTGTCACGGGATAGGTAGTGGTTATGACCACCGCCGCAGTGGTGTCCATGCCCGTCTCCTTCCCATTTGGAGGGTTCGGTCCTTGGCGGCCCGCCCTCGTCGCATTGAACATATGGAGCGTTTATTTCCGGAATGTAAAAGCGGCCGGCATTTTCGGTAAAAGCGAATAGTATGCAAAATGCGTCTACCCCCATTGGAAATTTGGATGTCGCCGGAGGGGATAGAATGTACGCCTAGTGAAATAGCGTTCTGGGTTCAACCTAGTGTCAGCGATACGGATCACACAAAGACCTATTGCGTATCCCTGCATAGCAACCCGTTATGACCTTCTTGGGCTCAGGACGCCGCAAGGAGAGAGGGCGGCCGTGGATACCAGGAAACTGGCGTACTTCGTGCAGATCGTGGATTCGGGGAGCATCACCAAGGCCGCGGCGGCTCTGCATGTGGCCCAGCCGGCCCTGAGCCAGCAGGTTTCGGCCCTGGAAACTGAACTCAAGCAGCGCCTGCTGATCCGCAGCAAGCAGGGTGTGCAGCCCACAGCCGCCGGGCACACGCTGTACCGGCACGCCCAGTCCATCCTGCGGCTCGTCGCACAGGCCCGGCAGGACGTTGCCAAGTCCGGGGCGGCGCCGTCGGGCCGGGTGTCTATCGCCATTGCGCCCTACAGCATGGCCTCGAGCCTGACCCCGCAGATCATCAGTGAAGTCGCCCGGCGTTACCCGGACATCGTCCTCCACGTCACGGAAATCTACGGCGGTGTCCTGAGCGAAGCCATCAAGAACGGCCGGCTGGACATGGCCCTCATCTACGAGCCCGGCCCCATCCGCGGCGTCCTGTTCACCACCATGATCGTCGAGGACCTGCACCTGGTGGTCAACGCCGCCAGGACGGATATCGACGCCGGTAGGGGCGAGATCACGTTGGAGGAGGTGGCCCGCCTGGGGCTATTCCTTCCCGAGAAGATCCACACCCTGCGCCAGACGGTCGAGGCCGGCTTCGACAGCAAGGGCCTGAAGCTCCATCTCGTGGGCGAGGTGGAGTCGGTGCCTTCGCTCACCCGGCTGCTGCGTGCCGACCTGGGAGCCACCATTTTGCCCAAGTCTGCTGCCGATGCACTGTTCCATGAGGAGGACTTCTGCGTCCTGCGGATCGTGGATCCCCCGCTGCAGTGCAAGATCGCGCTGTGCACGCCGGACCACGATCCCCTCTCGGAGGCGGCGTCGGCTGTACTCCTGGTGCTGAAGGAAATGCTGCAGGAAATGCTCAGCAATAAGTATGGCCGCTAGGGGTTCATAGGTTCCGCTTATTAGGGCACTCATCATTTGTCTTAGTAACCGACTCCTTCGGGATTCTAATATTGGCAGCAAGCCAAGAAATTGTGGAAAAGCACTTTCCGCAATCAGAATCAACGGGGAGTCTGCCATGAAAAAGCTCAGCACCATCAGGAGAACTACCGACCCGAGTCTGGGACTCATGGCGAAAACCGGGTCCCATTGCCCCACCAACGGTTTCTGGCGGCCGGAGGACCGGTCTGCAGCTCCGATCTTCGTTTTCGAGGGCAGCATCATGCCGGTCAGCGGCGGCGGCTCGACGGTCTGGTACCTGGAGGATGCCGTCTTCGGCGCCCCTGCCTACCCGGTCCCGCACCGCGTCTAGCGGCCCTCTGCGCGTCTAGCGGGCCTCTGCCGGAACCGAAGGTTCCGGTGAGGGGCACTGGACGCGCGTACGACGGCGGTGCTGCCGCTGGTTGGGCGTTCTGGCCCGCTGTCTCCCGGGTCCGGGCGCCCAGCTGGCTGAGGCCGAAAAAAGTTTTTCAGATCCCCCCAGATCTGGGGCAGATCGACCCTTTAATGTCGCTCCCCGTTGGCAGACTGTGTGCATGGAGGTTCTCGGGAATCCAGCACTGACAGCGGAGGCGCCGCGCGCTCACGCCCAGCGTGCCGCCGCGGCTCCCGGCGCACTGTTTCCCGACGCAATTGTCCCGGGTGACTTGATTCCTGACAGTTGGTTCTCGGGCGACGTTTTTCCGTTCGATGACAGGTTCCTGGAGGACGGGGTTTCCTACGACGATGATCCTGACGCCGTGTATCCGGAGGACCCTTTCCCTGGCGGAGAGTATGCGGATGGCGTTTTTCCGGAGTACCCGTTTCCCGAAAGCCTGTTTGCCCATGAGGTGTTCACCGACAGCGCGCGCTCCGGCGCGGGCGCACCTGGGCTGAGTCTCGACGACAGGCTGGCGGGGGCACAGGTCCTCTTGAAGGCCGACCTGACAGCCGAGGGTCCCGGGCTGATCGACCAAACCAGGGCGCTGGAGAAATTCAAACGCTGGGCCACCGGGCAGCAGGCCCGGCTTGCCGTTGAGTTCGAAGCGAGCCAGCGGCAGGAACAAGCCGAACTTAGGGCGCAAACCGAACCCGGAGCCGGGATCAGCCCGGCGCAGACTCACCGCAGCACACTGTCGGCCGAGGATCCGGGCAGGAAACGACCCAAGGAAAACACCACGGGCGTGGCGGAGCAGATCGCGCTGGCCCGGGGTGAGTCCCCGCACCGGGGAGGCCGGCTCCTCGGGATGGCCAAGGCCCTGGTGGTCGAGATGCCCCACACCCTGGCGGCCCTGGATACAGGCCAGCTCAATGAAGAAAAGGCCATGTATGTCGTGAAGGAAACAGCCGTCCTGACCGTCGAAGACCGGGCAGCGGTCGATGAGGAGCTGGCCGCCGATACCGGGACCTTCGACGGGGTGGGTACCCGGGGCGTGATCGCCGCCGTCAAGGCCGCCGCGGTCCACCGGGATCCACGCTCGGTCACCCAACGCGCCAGCCACTCCGCAACCGAAAGGTCTGTGAGCCTGCGCCCGGCACCGGACTGCATGACCTATCTGACCGGATTCCTGCCCGCCCACCAGGGCGTCGCCGTCTACAAGGCACTCACCCGGCAAGCCGACGCCCTACGCTCCGCGGGGGACCCGCGCTCCCGGAACCAGGCCATGGCCGACACCCTCGTCGAACGGACCACCGGAACCCCCGGCGGCATCAGCGGGGTAGAGCTCAACGTCGTCATGACCGACCGCACCCTCCTCGAGGGCGAGAGCGAACCCGCAAGACTCACCGGCTACGGCATCGTCCCCGGACAGTGGGCACGGAAACTCATCAACGAAGGAGGCGAGAGGTGCGCCGAGCCGACCACTGGCAGCTCAAACGAGCCCGGCTCAAATTCCGTCAAGAAGGACGCGGTGACAGGCCAGAAGGACCCGAAGGAAGAACTGAAGATCTGGCTCCGGCGGCTCTACACCGCCCCGAACACCGCTGACCTGGTAGCCATGGACTCGAACCGGCGGCTCTTCCCGCCACCGCTGCGCCGCTTCATCCAGGTAAGAGACGACACCTGCCGCACCCCCTACTGCGACGCCCCGATCCGCCACCACGACCACATCATCGCCTGGCACGACGACGGCCCAACATCCCTCGCCAACGGCGCCGGACTCTGCGAAGCCTGCAACCACACCAAAGAACTCCCCGGCTGGAAAGCCCAACCCAGACCAGGGCCGCGGCACACCCTCGAAATCACCACCCCCACCGGCCACACCTACCGCTCCACCGCACCACCACTGCCCGGACACAGCGTGGCCAGATCCAGCCTGTCCGGACCCGGGTTGAGTGAAACCGGTCCACCGGGAGGCTGGGTAAGCAAAATGCAGCAGTCCGGGCAGCCAGGTCCAGCGCATTAACAGCAGGACAGCGCGGACGGGCGGGGCTGGGTTATCGAGGCTGGATGGACGGGGCTGGGAGGTGCTGGCCAGCGCCGCTGCCGCTGCCAAGACACGCGGCTACGCCTGCTCGACCAGCAGACCCTTGGCCTTCAGGACCTCGGTGAGGTTGCACAGTTCGATGGTGGTGCCGCCGGCCTTGTAGAGGCCGATGAGCTCGCGCTCGGCGTCGTCACGTTCCTGCGAGAGGCGGATGACTTCCTCGATCTCGTCCTTCCGGACCACAACAACACCGTCGGCGTCGCCGCGAAGGACGTCGCCCGGGTAGATGATCTCGTCGCCGAAAACCACGGGGTGGTTGATGGGACCGATGGTTTCCTTAACGGTGCCCTTGATGGAGACGCTGCCGGAGAAGACCGGCAGGCCCAGCTCGATCAGGTCCTGGGTGTCGCGGACGCCCGAGTCCGTCACCATGCCCGCGAGGCCCTTGGCCTTCATGGCGTTGCCGAGGACGTCGCCGAACGTGCCGGCTTCCTCGTACTCGCCTGCCGCAACCAGGACAACGTCGCCAGCCTCGGCGTAGTGGATGGCCACCTGCAGCATGAGGTTGTCGCGCGGGGCGCAGCGGACGGTTGTGGCGGGGCCGCAGAAGGACATGCTGCGGTCGATCGGCTTGATCTTGGAGCTGAGTGCTCCCTTGCGGCCCTGTGCCTCGTGGATCGTGGCCGAGGAGAACTGCGCCAGCCGGCGGACGGCGTCGGCGTCGGGTCGTTCAATGTTGGTCTTTACGTGGATCACGGAATTTTCCTTCATTTGGTGGGGGTTGGCTGTGGCCCGGGCGGCGGTCAGCTGAGGGCCCGGACGGCCTTGTCGATGGCTGCGATGGACTCTTCGATGATGTCGAGGCTGGTGGCGTAGGAGATGCGGAAGTACGGGCCCAGGCCGTAGGCCGACCCCTGGATGACGGCGACGGAGGCCGCCTCGAGCAGGTAGAGCGTAAAGTCCTCGTCGTTGGCGATGACCTTCCCCTCCGGGGTGGTCTTACCGATGGCACCGCCGCAGTTGACGTACGCGTAAAAGGCGCCTTCCGGCGTCGCGCAGGAAAGGCCGTCGACGGCGTTCAGCGCGGCTACCGCCGCATCGCGGCGGCTGCGGTAAACCTCCACGCTTTCCCGCACGAAGGCCTGGTCGCCGGTGAGCGCGGCGGCACTGGCGGCCTGGCTCACGGAGGACGGGCAGGAGGAAATCTGCGACTGCAGCTTGTTGATCGCTGCGATCAGCGGCGCCGGTCCGGCTGCGTAGCCCAGCCGCCAGCCGGTCATGGCGTAGGCCTTGGACACGCCGTTGACGGCGAGGACACGGTCTTTCAGTTCGGGGGCAACCTCCACCAGGCTCGAAATCTTGCCGGTGCCGAAGTAGATCTGGTCGTAGATCTCGTCCGTCAGGACGTAAACCTGCGGGAAGTTGGCGAGGACGTCCGCCAGCGCACGGAGTTCGGACCGGGAGTACACGGCGCCGGTGGGGTTTGACGGGGTGTTGAGGATGACCCACTTGGTCCGTTCGTTGAGCGCCCCGGCCAGCGCCTCGGGGGTCAGTTTGAAGCCGGACTCCTCACCGCAGGTGACAACAACAGGGGTGCCCTCGTTCGCGAGCACCATGTCCGGGTAGGAAACCCAGTACGGTGCGGGCACCACAACCTCGTCGCCGGCATCTAGCGAAGCCATGAACGCCGTGAAGATAACCTGCTTGGCGCCGCCGCCGATGGTGATCTCAGCCGGGGTGTAGTGGATCCCGCTGCGCAGCTCGATGGTCTCGAGGATCGCCTTCTGCAGTGCAGGCGTGCCGGTGACCGAGGTGTACTTTGTCTCGCCGTTGCTGATCGCCTCAACCGCAGCGGCCTTGATGTGCTCGGGGGTATCGAAGTCCGGCTCGCCGACCGTCAGGTCCAGGATCCGGCGTCCTTCCGCCTTCAGTTCACGAACACGGGCAGCTGCGGCCACGCTGGCGGAAGACTTGATGCGGGACACTCGCGATGCAGGTTCAAATTCAGACATGGTCTCTTCCTAGGGAGTCAGGAGGGAGCGATATTCGTTCCTTCGACACTAGGGAATCCCGGCCGGTCTGGATAAGACCTAATCTGCGTGGACGGATAAGCGTCTCTTATGGACCGCCGTCGGACGTCCTGCAAAAGAACCCACAAACCAAACTTTTTGGTTATGGCTCCACGCACTATAGGTATTTCCGCGCGTCCGCGCGTTCTGCCTAGCCTTCTAGGTAAGTCCTGAACCCGAACCGAGGAGTGCTGTTGGCTATTCCGCACCGTGATGACCGTGGGGACGGCTACTACCGCTACCGGGGAACGGCGAAACCGGACAAGACCGCTGTCCAGGCGGAAAACACGCGCAAACTGCTTCGCGACAGCCGGCAGCGGATTTCCTTCAACGCCACCAGCATGCGCGCCCTGTCCGTCCGGCTGAACCAGCAGATCGCGCAGGCGCTTTGCGACGGCATGAAGGTCACGCGCCTCGCTGAAGCCGCGGAGCTCTCCCGCTGGGCGGTCCGCACCGTGGGGCTCTCGGCCGACGACCTGCTCCCCTCCGGGCTGCCGGCCGAGCAGCATTTGGCGGCGATCCACCAGCTCAAGTCCGAACTGGCTGAACTTGAGGAGTCCAAGACCGCGCTGGAAGACCGCCGCCTTAACCTCCTGGCGGCAGCACGACGGCGGGGAGTTCTGGATGACTATGAGCTCGCCGCCCTCAGCGGATTGCAGCGCGAAACGATCCGGAAGATGACGTGGGGCGTCCAGCCGGAATCGGGTGCGATCCCGGCGTAAATCTGCACCCGCCGTCGTACGCGTTCAGCCCAACGGTCGAGCCCTAGCGAGGCCGGGCGAGCAAGCGTAGCGTCGAACTGCACGCTGTTGCTGGTTGCTCGGAGGTGGTCCCGATGGCTGGATGGAATGCTGATACGGCGGCGGGACCGCTGGGGGCCGGGACGGTCACCCTGGTCGAAGGATCGTCCTTCTGCATCTCCCTGCCAAACGGGGACATCAGCACAGAGCATCCGCATGGCCTCTTTGTGCAGGACGCCCGCATCCTCTCGGGCTGGAGCCTGACGGTCGACGGCCTGGCACTGGAGCCGCTGGCAGCCGAGACCAAAGAGCCGTACCGGGCACTGTTTGTGGGACGCGTTCCCCGCTCGGACGGCTACGCCGACAGTCCGCTGATCGTGGAGCGGCTGCGGGAGGTCGGGGCCGGCATCCAGGAGCAGGTCACGGTCCGGAACTTCTCCCTCGAGCCGGTCGACTGCGTCATCGCGGTGAAGATCGGGGCGGACTTCGCGGACCTCTTCGAGGTGAAAGAGGCACGGATCCTGCGGCGCTGGGACGAAAAACGGCAGGCCGACGGCGGTTCGCTCACCATTCGCGCGGTGTGGCAGGACGTCCGGAAGGGCGTGGTGGTTCAGGCCCCGGGTGCTGACGTGTCAGCGGACGCCGTGACGTACCGGGCTACGGTTCCGGCGCACGGACACTGGAGCACAGTCCTGACCGTGCTGCCCAGCGCCAAGGGATCCGATGCGGCGATGGCTTTCGTCCATTCCGGGGGCGATGGCCTGTCGCCCAGGGACCTGCGACGGCGGGAGTGGGTGGCGAAGATCCCGGTCCTGCAGATGGGCAACCGGTCGGTCGAACGGACCCTGCGGCGCAGCTACGACGATTTGGGCGCCCTCCGGATCGAGGACCCCGACCATCCTGAGCGCGTGGTGGTGGCCGCCGGGGCGCCCTGGTTCATGACCCTGTTCGGCAGGGACTCGCTGTGGGCTTCGGTGATGGCGATGCCGGTGGACCCGTCCCTGGCGCTGGGCACGCTGCAAACCCTGGCCGACCGGCAGGGAACCGTGGTGGACCCCATGACAGAGGAAGAACCGGGGAAGATCCTCCACGAAGTCCGGCTCGACGTTTCCAGCGGGCTGTCCCTGGGCGGCAAGTCGGCCTACTACGGCAGCGTCGACGCGACGCCCCTGTTCCTGATGGTGCTCGGGGCGGTCAGCCGCTGGGGCTTCGCCGCGGACACGATCGCCGCCCTGCTCCCCCATGCGGACCGCGCACTCGAGTGGATCATGAAATACGGGGACAAGGACGGTGACGGCTTCGTCGAGTATGAGCGCCTCAACGACCAGGGTCTGCTCAACCAGGGCTGGAAGGACTCCTGGGACGGAATCAACTTCGCCAACGGCAAACTGGCCGAGCCGCCTATCGCACTCTGCGAGGTCCAGGCCTACGTCTACGTCGCTTACCTTTCGCGGGCATGGCTGGCGTACGACGCCGGAGACACTGCTTTTGGGAATGAGCTCGCCGACCGCGCGGCCCGGCTGAAGAAACAGTTCAACGAGCAGTTCTGGATCCCGGAACGCGGGTACTACGCCATTGCCCTGGACGGCAAGAAACGGCAGGTGGACTCCTGCGCTTCGAACATAGGCCACTGCATGCTGCAGGGCCTCATTGACGAGGACAAAGCCCCGCAGGTGGCCGAGCGGCTGATGTCCCCCGAGATGTTCAGCGGCTGGGGTGTGCGCACCCTGGCCAGCGACATGGGCGCCTACAACCCCGCCAGCTACCACAACGGATCGGTCTGGCCGCACGACAACGCCATCGTCGCGGCCGGGCTCCTCCGCTACGGCTTCGTCGAGGAGGCGCAGCGGATCGCCACCGGCATAATGGATGCCGCTGAGTACTCCGATGGCAGGCTCCCGGAGCTGTTCTGCGGTTTCAGCCGGGAGCAGCTCGCCGCCCCGGTTCCATATCCGACGGCGTGCTCGCCGCAGGCCTGGGCAGCCACCGCACCGATCCAGCTGGTGACGAGCCTGATGCGGTATGACCCCGTCGTGTCCGCCGGGGGCGTGTGGATGGACCCCGTCCTTCCTCCGTCCTTCGGCGACCTGCACATCACCAATGCTCCGCTGGGCGGCGGCCGCATCACCATCGACATCGCCGGCTCCGTTCCCTCTGTCCGCGGGCTGCCTGAAGGGATGACGTTCCACCAGGGGCACCGGCCGTGGATGTCAGAGCTGGTCCAGCAAGCCGACCACCGGCGCAGGGAGCGGCTGGAGAACTGGGGCCGGTAGGAGGCCGCCCGGAGAATGCCCGGCTGGAGTCAGTCCCGCCTGCCCGGTGCCGTCTCCCGTGTCATGCGACGCCTTCCAGGATTTTGGCCCGTGCCTGCACGGAGACGTAGTCGCCCTTGAAGAACAGGAGTGGATCGACGCCGGTACGGGCGCTCAGCGCGTGGACCGCGGCCACCACAATGGTGTGGTCGCCGCCGTCGTACTCCTGGTGCAGTTCGCAGTCCACCCAGGCGAGGGCGCCGTCGAGAACGGGGTTGCCGAGGGGCGACGGCGAGTGGTCGACGCCGGCGAACTTGTCTGCGCCGGACCGCGCGAACTGGGCCGCAAGGTGCTGGTGGTCAGCGGGAAGGATGTTGACCGTGAAGCGGCCCGCCCGGCGCAGCAGCGGCCAGGTGCTGGAGGTCCGTGCAGGGCTGAAGGTGACAAGCGCCGGTTCCAGCGAGAGGGATGCGAAGGACTGGCAGGTGAACCCGGCAGGGCCGTTCTCGGTGGCCGCGGTGATCACGGTCAGGCCCGTTGCGAAGTGGCCCAGGACGTTGCGGATCCGGCGCGGGCTGAGGTCTGAGAGTTCCGTCATGGCGAGTCCTTTCGAAGCGTGTAGACCCAATCAAGCACCTTGCCGGCCGCTTCCCAAGCCAGGCTGCAACGAACTGACGCGCATGGAAACGCAGCTTCACGGCCCGAAGCAGGGCGTAACAAAACAGGCAGGCTTCAGTGCTTCGGGTGACGAAGAACGGCGTAGCCGGCCGCAACGTGGCGACCGAGTTCTACACACGCGGGACTCCGCCGCCGTGGCCCGCCTAGGCTACCGGTACGTGGTGTGCCCGAGAGGCCAGGGAGCGGTGGCAACCGATGTCGGCTCCAGAGCAGACCGAATCGGCAGTCACATTCGGATATGCGGTAAAAAAGCGGAGAAACCACCGCAAATAGTGGATTATGGAGTCATGCCGAGAATCCGCATCTCCGAAGCAGCGCGCTTCCTGGGCGTCAGCGACGACACCGTCCGCCGCTGGACCGAGAACGGGACGCTCACGCCGGTCAAGGACTCCTCCGGCCGGCTGGCCGTCGAGGGGATTGAGCTCGCCCACCTCGCCCGCGACCAGGCGCAACTGCCCGAGGACCCCACGCGCGTGGGCAGCTCGGCGCGCAACCGGTTCGTCGGCCTGGTCACCGGCATCACCGCGGACAAGGTCATGGCCCAGGTGGAGCTGCAGTGCGGCCCGTTCCGTGTCGTCTCCCTGATGAGCAGCGAAGCCGTCCGGGACCTCGGTCTGGAACTCGGGTCCGTGGCCACCGCCGTGGTCAAAGCCACCACCGTCATCATCGAAACACCCCAGGGAAAGAGCATCATATGAGGATCGCCCGCGTGCGCATCAGCGCCGTGCTGGCCGCCGGCGTTCTTTCCGCCGGACTGGCCGGCTGTGCTGCTTCCACTACCGCCCAGACCGGCTCCGCGAGCACCAGCACCGGCGGCGGCCAGGCCGCCACCGGCACCGTGACCGTTTATGCCGCCGCGTCACTGAAGGCCACCTTCACCAGGATCGCTTCCGAGTTCGAGGCCGCAAACCCCGGCACCAAGGTCACGCTGAACTTTGCCGGGTCCTCGGATCTGGTCACGCAGATCGCCCAGGGCGCCCCGGCCGACGTCGTCGCTTCAGCTGACACCAAGAACATGGCCAAGCTCTCCGACGCCAGGCTCATCGACGGAACGGCGAGCAACTTTGCCACCAACGTCCTGGAGATCGCGGTTCCGCCGGCCAACCCGGCGTCCGTCAGTTCCTTCGCGGACCTCGCGAAGCCGGGCGTCAAGGTGGTTGTCTGCGCACCGCAGGTGCCATGCGGCTCCGCAACCGAGAAGGTGGAGAAGGCCACCGGAACCACCCTGAAGCCTGTCAGTGAGGAAGCTTCAGTCACCGATGTCCTCGGCAAGGTCACCTCCGGGGAAGCCGACGCCGGGCTGGTCTATGTCACAGACGTCAAGACCGCCGGCGACAAGGTCAAGGGCATCCCGTTCAGCGAGTCGGACCAGGCCGTGAACACCTATCCGATCTCCACCGTCGGCAGCAGCAAGAACAAGGAGCTGGCCAAGGCCTTCATCGCCATGGTCACCGGCAGCGAAGGCAAGAAGGTCCTCAGTGACGCCGGTTTCGGCACCCCGTAGCAAGGCCTGGACGGCCAGCAAGGCAAACCGGCCGGACACCGGCTACACGGGTGTGCCGCCGTGGGTCTTCGCCCTCGCGGCGGCAGGAGGCCTGTTCGTCCTGCTGCCGCTGGCCGCCATGGTGGCCAAGGTCAACTGGGGGCAGTTCATCCCGCTCATCACGTCGGAATCCTCGCTCACCGCTCTGGGCCTGAGCCTGCGGACGTCGGCCGCCAGCACGGTGCTGTGCATCGCCCTCGGCGTGCCGCTCGCCTTCGTCCTGGCCCGTGCCAGCTTCCCCGGCCAGCGCCTTTTGCGGGCTTTCGTGCTCCTCCCCCTCGTCCTGCCGCCGGTCGTCGGCGGCATCGCCCTGCTCTACACGTTCGGCCGGCAGGGCCTGCTCGGGCGGGGCCTGGAGCTGGCGGGGCTCCAGATCGCCTTCTCCACCACCGCCGTCGTTCTCGCCCAGACGTTCGTGGCGCTGCCGTTCCTGGTGGTCAGCCTAGAGGGCGCCCTGCGCACCGCGGGCACTAAGTACGAGGCCGTCGCCGCCACCCTCGGCGCCCGCCCCACCACGGTACTGCGGCGCGTCAGCATCCCGCTGGTCCTACCCGGCCTGGCCTCCGGCGCCGTGCTGTCCTTCGCGCGCTGCCTGGGCGAATTCGGGGCAACCCTGACCTTCGCCGGCAGCCTGCAGGGCGTTACCCGCACCCTGCCGCTGGAGATCTACCTGCAGCGCGAGACCGACGCCGATGCCGCCGTCGCGCTGTCCCTGGTGCTGGTCGCAGTGGCCGTCGCCGTCGTCGGGCTTTCCTTCCGGCGCCCCCGGGCGCTGGCGGCAGAGTCGGGACCAGAATGACCTTCGAACTCAATGCCGCGCTGCGCGCGCGCAACTTCGACGTCTCCCTCACCCTCGGGACCACGGAAACCGTTGCCGTGCTTGGCCCTAACGGCGCCGGCAAGTCGACGCTGCTGGGGATCATCGCCGGGCTCCTCCGCCCGGACAGCGGGCACGCCATGCTCGGACAGAAAACGCTGTTCAAGCTCGACGGCGGGACAAACCACTTCCTGCCGCCGCACACACGTGGAACAGCGCTGCTCGCACAGGAACCGCTGCTGTTTCCGCACATGAGCGTGCTGGAGAACGTCGCCTTCGGCCCCCGCGCGGCCGGCGCGAACCGCGCAAGTGCGCTGCGGACGGCGCAGCACTGGTTGGCCGAAGTGGAAGCCGCGGAGTTCGCGGACCGGCGGCCCGGCCAGCTCTCGGGCGGCCAGGCGCAGCGCGTCGCGATCGCCCGTGCGCTGGCCACAGACCCCGAGCTGCTGCTGCTCGACGAGCCCATGGCGGCCCTCGACATCCATGCCGCCCCCATGCTGCGCCGGCTGCTCAAACGGGTCCTCGCCAAGCGCCGGGCCATCATCATCACCCACGATGTCCTGGACGCGCTCATGCTCGCCGACCGGGCCATCGTCCTCGAAGGCGGACGGATCACGGAGGAAGGGCCCACCCGCGGGGTCCTGGAAAAACCGCGCAGCAGGTTCGCCGCGGGGCTGGCGGGCATGAACCTCCTCCCCGGCACCATCACGGACCGCGGGCTTAGGTCCGACGGCGGACTGGAGATCGCCGCGCACCCCGAGGACGGTGCCGTGCCCGGCCAGGACGGCGTCGCCGTCTTCCCGCCGACGGCGGTCTCGGTCTTCCTCGGCGCCGAGCACGGCAGCCCGCGGAACGCGTTCGCCGTCACCATCACGGATCTGGAACCCCACGGCGACCAGATCCGCGTCCACGCCGCCGGCCTGTCCGCGGACATCACCCCGGCCGCCTCGGCGGACCTCGGGCTCACACCCGGCATGACCGTCTACTTCGTCATCAAGGCCACCGCCATCGCGGTCTATCCGGCGTAGCAACTCGGGGCGGCTGCAGGATCTTTCAGTCCTGGGCAGCCCGGAGAAACTTCACCGGCGGCTGGGGGCCGTACACCATCGCGGGGAACTGACCACGGGCAAAGGGGACGGACGACGGCGGGAGCCTCCCGCCGTCGTCGTCGTCCGTTCAGTCGTCCTTCCCTTCAGTCGTCCTTCGGATCAGTTCTTGACCACGTCCAGCTCGACGACGGCCCAGGACAGCGCGGGCAGGCTCAGCCGAAGCTCGGAGCCGCTGGCCTTCACCCCGTCGAGCGGCTTAAGGCCAACGCGGTCCGGGCTGCCCTGGCTGTTGATGGTGAAGCGGTCACCGCCCTCCGGGATTTCCAGGACCTCGGCGCGGAGCACCTGGCGGGCGTCGAAACCGCGCAGGGCCACCTCGACGTCGGTCGCCTCCTCCAGGCCGCGGTTGGCGAGGAACAGGGCCACGCGGCCGGTTTCCTCGTTCCATGTGGCGCTGACGTCCACCAGGTCGGTGTCGCCAAAACGCGCATTGCCGTACTTGTCCGAGTCGACGGACAGGCGCAGGATCTGGCCCTTCGCCAGCTCCGCCATCCGGGCAAACGGGTGGAAGATGGTCTGCCGCCAGGCCGGGCCGGTTTCCTCGCTGAAGATCGGCGCAATCACGTTGACCAGCTGCGCCTGGTTGGCGATCTTGACCCGGTCGCCGTGGCGCAGCAGCGAGTTGAGCAGCGTACCGACGACGACGGCGTCCGTCACGTTGTACTTGTCCTCGATGACCCGGGGGTGCTCGCGCCAGCCGGCCTTGGAGACGTTGTGCGGCTGGTCCTCCGAGTCGAGTCCGCGCTGGTACCAGACGTTCCATTCGTCGAAGGACAGGTTGATGTGCTTCTTGTGCTTGCCCTTCGCGCGGACGGCGTCGGCCGTGGCGATCACCGATTCGATGAAGTAGTCGGTGTCGACGGCGCTGGCCAGGAAGCTGCCGACGTCGCCGTCGTGCTCCTGGTAATAGGCGTGCAGCGAGACGTAATCCACCTCCTCGTAGGCGTGGGCCAGGACCGTCTGCTCCCAGGCGCCGAAGGTCGGCATGCCCGAGTTGGAGCTGCCGCAGGCCACCAGTTCGATGTCCGGGTCCACGAACCGCATGGCTTTGGCGGCTTCCTGCGCCAGCCGGCCGTATTCCCCGGCGGTCTTGTGGCCTATCTGCCATGGGCCGTCCATCTCGTTGCCGAGGCACCACAGCTTGATGTTGAACGGGTCCTTGTGCCCGTTCCTGGCCCGCAGGTCGGACAGGTAGGTGCCGCCCGGGTGGTTGGCGTACTCCACGATTTCACGGGCCGCGTCCACTCCCCTGGTGCCCAGGTTGATGGCCTCCATGATTTCGGTGCCCGCCTGCCGGGACCAGTCGACGAACTCGTGCAGGCCAAAGGCGTTGGTTTCGAGCGTGTGCCAGGCGCCGTCGAGCCTGCGGGGGCGGTTTTCCCGCGGGCCGATGCCGTCCTCCCAGTTGTAGCCGGAGACGAAGTTGCCGCCGGGGTAGCGGATGACGGTGGCGCCGAGCTCCTTGACGAGCTTCAGCACGTCCTGCCGGAACCCGTTCTCGTCGGCCTCCGGATGGCCGGGCTCGTAGATGCCGGTGTAGACGCAGCGGCCCATGTGCTCAACGAAGGAGCCGAAGAGGCGGCGGGGTACTTCCCCGATGGTGAAGTCGCGGTCGAGGGTGATCCTTGCGCGGGACATGTGGGGTATCTCCTTGGTTGTGGTTCTAATCCGTTGAAAAATGAGGTGAAAGCGAAGATGCCGGATCAGGTGCCGGCGAGTCCCGTCGTCGCAACGCCCTTGATGATCTGGCGCTGGAAGAACAGGAAGACGAGGATGAGCGGCAGCGCCGCGAGCAGCGCGGAGGCCATGTTCTGCGCGTACTGGATGCCGTAGGCGCTCTTGATGGTCTGCAGGCCCACCGGCAGGGTCAGGATGGAGCCGTCGTTGGTGGAGATGAAGGGCCAGAGGAAGTTGTTCCAGGCGCCGATGAACACGAAGATCGCGACGGCGGCCAGGATGGGGCGCGAGAGCGGCAGGATGATCTGGGTGAAGATCCGCATCCGGCTGGCGCCGTCCATCACCGCTGCCTCCTCGAGCTCACGGGGGATCTGGTCGAAGAACTTCTTGAGCACGAACACCATGGCGGGGTGGATGACCTGCGGCAGGATGATGGCCCACGACGTGTCGATCATGTGCAGCGCCACCATCTGGTAGAACAGCGGGATGATGAGCACCGGCGGCGGGATGATGATGGAGGCGATGATCACCGTCATCAGCACCTTCTTGCCGCGGAAGTCGATGCGGGACAGGGCATAGGCCACCAGCGCGGAGATGGCCAGCGTGATCACGGTGATGGCGGCGGAGGTGTAGAGCGAGTTCCAGGTCCACAGCGGGATGTTGCCGTCCTGGAACACCTTGATGAACGCGTCGGCGGTGAAGCCGGACGGCGGGATCCAGCTGACTTTCGGCGCCGCGGCGTCCGTTTCGCTTTTGAAGGCGGTGACGGTTGCCCAGGCGAAGGGGATGAGCCAGAGGACAGCCAGGAGAGCGGCGACCGCCAGGACGGCGGCCCTGCCGGCCGTCATTTTCTTCCCGGTCTGGCGGAGTCTGGCGGACGCGGTTGGCGGTGCGGGTCGCGTGAGGGTCTGGATTGCCATGGTCATGCGCTCCTGCGGCGAGTGATGAAGAACTGCATGGCCGAGACGGCCACGATCAGCCCGAAGAAGATGTAGGAGATGGCTGCGGAGTAGCCCAGCCGGTAGCCGGTGAACCCGGTTTCGAAGATGTACTGCACAACCGGCCGGGTGGATCCTGCCGGGCCGCCGGCCGTCATCTGGTACACCTGATCGAAGATTTTCAGCGAGGCCAGGATCTGCAGCAGCACGATCATCACGGTGGTGGGGGTGAGCTGCGGCAGGGTGATGGAGAAGAACTGCCTCCAGGCTCCGGCGCCGTCCAGCGATGCCGCCTCGTAGTGCTGGGCGGGGATGTTCTGCATGGCGGCCAGGTAAAGCAGGAAATTGAAGCCCACCGTCCACCAGAGGGTGGCGATGACGATGGCCCACATGGCCACGTTCGGGTCGTTCAGCCAGGCCACCTTGGGCAGCCCGATCTTCGCCAGGGAATCGTTGATGAGGCCCAGCTGCGGGTTGTACATCCAGGAGAAGAACAGGGACACCACGGTGGAGGCGAGCAGGTACGGGGCGAAATAGGACAGCCGCCACAGCCACTGCGCCGGCAGCCCGACGTTGACCAGTGCGGCCATGACGAGGGCCACGAGCACCAGCGGGACCGTGCTGATCACCGTGAAGTAGAGGGTGTTGCCAAGGGAATGCCACATGTCGGCGTCGGCCAGCGCTTCGGCATAGTTGGCCAGACCGATCAGGCTGTCGTTGGCGCCGGTGAGGGACTTGCCGGTGAGGCTCATGTACAGGCCGTACAGGAGCGGCCACACGAGGAACACCAGGAAGAACGCCAGGAACGGAGCGGCGAAGCCCCAGCCGTTGAGGTTGTTCCCGGTCCGGCGCGGACTGGACTGGGCCTGGCGTTTGTAGGAAGGGTTTCCACGGGACTGGTTTCGGCGGGGCTGGCCGGGCAGGGACGGCGCTGTCTGCTCCGCGCCTTGGGATGTTGCTAAGGAACTCATCGGGGGACTCCTTTGTCGCTCAGTGCTCTCGGATGCTCAGACCGGGTTGGGCCGGGAAAGAAGGGTGTTGGTGCGCCGCACAAAGGCGTCCCAGCCGTCGGCTGCCTTGTCGCGGCCGAGGAGCACGTTCTGCACGTTTTCCGCAAAGTAGGTCTGCCAGTCCGAGCCCGAGCCGCTGAACCAGGCCTCGGGGTCGTAGGCGATGATGTCCGCGGCGTTGGCGTAGTGGATCTGCGGCGTCAGCTCCCGGTAGGCCTGTGACTGCACCACCGGCTGGTATGCCGGAATATGGCCAGCCTCGGCCCAGGACAGCGAACCCTTGAGGATGTCGCTGACGAACTTGTACACGTCGCGCCGCTTTTCGTCGTCGACGTTCAGCTGCCGCGGCAGGACGAAGGAATGCGAGTCCGCGTAGGACGCCGGGGTGCCGTAGAGCGTGGGGATGGTGGCGGCGTCGACGGGCAGCTCCGCTTTCTTGAAGGTGGGGAGTTCCCAGACGCCGCTGAACAGCATGCCCGAACCGCCGCGGGCGAATTCCGCGATGCCCGTGCCGATGTCGCCGCTTTTCGCGGCGACCGTGTCGTCGAACAGTGAGGCCATGAATTCCAGGGATTCGACGGCGGCCTCCCGGTCGGCCTTCATCGGCTGGCCCGGGGTGAGTTCCATGTCCGCCCCGTGCTGCTTATAGAGCGTGTAGAACAGGCGCCACATCTGCGATCCGCTGCCGAGGTAGCCGAAGGACAGCCCGTGTGCCTGCGTCACCTTCTGCATTTCACGGGCCATCGCGAGGAAGTCCGGCGGGGAAGTCACTTCCTGCAGCTGGCCGTTCGCGCCGAGGACCCCTGCCTTGCCGGCCACCTCGGTGTTGTAGAACATCACGAAGGGGTGGGAGTCCAGCGCGATGGAGAACACCTTGCCGCCGTGCTGGCTCTTGTCCCAGATCCTCGGTGCGAAGCTCTCCGCCGTCACGCCGTGTTCCGCCAGCAGAGACATGTCCCACGGGTCGATGAGCCCGCCCGGTGCGTAGCCGGGGACCCGGCTGGCGTGCATGATGGCAAGCTCCGGCGGGCGGCCGCCGGCCGAGGCCATGGCCAGCTTGGTGTAGTACGGCGGGCCCCAGGCCAGGACGGTCGGATGGACTGTGAAACCGGGGTTGGCCTGGTTCGCCGCGCTGATCATGGCCTGCATCTTGATGCCGTCGCCGCCGGACAGCAGATGCCAGAACGCAATGTCCCGCACGGCTGCCGCTGAGGCGGTTCCGCCGCAGCCCGTGAGGCCAGCCGCGGCAAAAACGCTGCCCAGGGCCGCCGTCCCCGCAAGCAGCTGCCTGCGGGACACCTGCCTGCCGGCCGGCCGTCCGCCTGATATCTGCTCTCCCGGAAACTGCTTCCCGGCGAAAAATTCAAACTGCTTCACCCGTCACTCCTTTGGATGGGTCCGCTGAAAGTAATCCTGCTGGCACACCGCGCCAGCCGTTCCGGTTCGCTTCCTCCGGGTCCAATGAAGGCTGGCGTGTGACGCAGACCTCACATTACATCGTTGTAAAATGTGGCACAAGGAAAAATTGTTAGCGCCAACAATCCGATGCGGCAGTCTCGTTTAGCGGCAGTTTCCCCTAAGGCCCGGTGCTGTCCCGCTCAACGATCCTGTAGTCCACCGTGACCACCCGCTGGCCGCCGGCCCGGTCCGCCATCCGCTCGGTGAGGAGGCGTAGCGCCTCGGTTGCCACCTGGCGCTTGTCGAAGGAAACGGTGGTGAGAGACGGCACGGCATACTGCCCGTCGGCGATGTCGTCGAAGCCGGCCACTGCGACGTCGTCCGGGACCCTGATTCCCCGCTTCCAGAGCACGCTGAGCGCACCGATGGCCATGGAGTCGGTGAAGCAGAACAGTGCCTCCGGGAGCGGGTGCGCGTCCAGATACGAAGCGAGCGCATCGGCCGCCGCCTGGGGCGTCCACTTCTCGCAGGGGATAAGCAGCGAATCGTCGCGGCTGATGCCGAGTTCCTCGAGCGCGGTCTGGTAGCCGCGGGTGCGCAGAACTGCCGCTGCCGCGTGCCGGCCTTCGGCAGTTCCCAGCACGGCAATGCGACGGCGGCCGGTCCGTGCCAGTGCCAGGGTCATGTCGCGGGCGGCGGCAACGCTGTCCACCCACACCCGGTCTGCCAACTGTTGGGACACCTCGCCCAGCAGGACCACCGGCGGCAGGGAGACCCCCACTTTGACGGCGGTCTCGTCCAGCACCACGGGGTTGAGGATCAGTCCGTCGATGAGGTTGGACCGCGCCCGGGACATTAGTTCGTATTCCCGCCGGGGATCGGATCCGGTTTCCTCGATCTGGACGCTCCAGCCTTGCTCGTGGGCCACCTCCACCACGTGGTGCGCGATCTCGGCAGAGTAGGGGGTGGCCAGGTCCGGCAGCGCCAGGGCAATGACGCCGGACCTGCCGTTGCGCAGGCCGCGGGCGGAGAGATTGGGCACGTAGTCGAGTTCGTGGATGGCCTGCTCCACCTTGAGCCGCGTGGCTTCGCTGACCTGCACCACACCGTTCATCACGTTCGAGACGGTCTTGGGTGAAACCCCGGCGCGGCGCGCGACGTCCTTGACCGTTGCGCGCACTGCTCCCCTTTCAATGACGGATGTGAACGATGTTACAGCCCGCTAGTCGCCTGGCCGGCGCCGGCAGCCAGCCCGACCCTCCGGCGTCGGGCGTTCACCAGAATCCAACCAACGACGCCGACGACGGCGGCCGCCACCCCGCCGGCAACGGCGGGGAGAGCGTTCCACGAGCCGGAGGATGGCTGGGCCGCGGCTTCACTGGCCGGGACGGCAGCCGGCGCTGCGGACGCAGGTGGCGTTGCCGCCTTCGAACCTTGCGACGCCGCTGCCATGGATGCTGCGCTGAACCGGGACACCGAGCCGCCGTCGGCACCGGTTCCCGGGCTGATCACGATGACCGAGCCGTCCGGGGCCACCGCCAGGTGACCCGGGCCGCCGTCGGTGGGGAGGGATCCCGACACGTCCGTAGCGTCCGGACGGATGACGGACAGCTTCTGGGTCAGCAGGCTCGTCACGTACAGCGAGCCGTCCGCTGCGATGGCCACGTCCTGCGGGCCGCCCTCGACGAAGATCCGTTCAGCCACGGTGCCGGCGCCGGGTTTGATGACCGCGATGTCGCTGGACTTGATGTTGGCTACATAGACGGTTCCGTCGGGGCCGGCGGTGATGCCGTGCGGCTCCTGCGAGGTTCCGGTGTCCGAGACCATGTCGATGGTCGTCGAGACGGCGTCCGCCCCGGCCGGGATCACAGAGACGGTGCCGGCGGTCTGGTTGGTCACGAACGCGGTTCCGTCCTTGGCCACGGCTACCTCCGCGGGGCCCGCACCGATTTTGATGGTCCGGTCCACCGCTGTCCCGTTCGGCGCAATGACGGAGACGGTGTTCCCCGCGGGGTTGGCGACGTACACCGTGCCGTCGGGTCCGGCGGCGAGCGGGTGAAGCCCGGAGGACACCGGCATGGTCCGTGCCATGGCTGCGTCTCCTGCCGGGACAACGCCGACGACGTTCTGATCGGCGTCGTCCGCCGTGGCCACGTAGAGCGTGCCGTCCGGTCCGAGCGCGAGCCCCGTGGTCCGGTGGCCTCCCGTGCTGATGGTGCGGGACGCCCTGGAGGCACCGGCGGGAACCACGAAGACACCGCCGCCCTGGCCGTAATTGCCGAGGTAGGCCGTGCCGTCGGCGGCAATGGCCACGCGGACCGGGATGCCTACGGCGTGGATTGCCTCGTCAGGTGCCGCCACAGCCGGCTCCGCGGCCAGGCCCAGGATTGCGCCGAAAACGGCGGTGAACGTGGCCCAGCGGTACTTCATGAAATTTTCCCCCAGCAGATTTCCCAATGATGCGTCGGCGTAAAGCCAGCCGGAAGAAGCCTACTGGTTACCGGGACAGGACCCATTGACCGGCGGCTCCGGAGTCCGAATAGTGGGGGCATGGCAACCGCGATTTCCGATGCAGACTTCTCATCCGCCGACGGCGTCGCGGAGTGGCGCGTGCTCTTCTGGGGTGCGAAAACCCTGTACGAAACCGGCGACTTCGCCACCGGCGCCCGGTTTGTTTCCGGGATCGCGGACGTTGCCGAATCACTCGGCCACGCCCCGCTGGTGGACCTCAGGCCGGACACCGTCACTGTCCAGGTCATCACGCCCGGCGTGGGGCTGAGCGACCGCGACCTCGAGCTGGCCCGCAGCATCTCCGGCGTAGCCGCCCGGCTGGGCCTTAAATCGGACCCGTCGGCCGTGCAGCATGTGCAGCTCGCCTTTGACGCCGCCGACCGGCCGGCCATCATGGAGTTCTGGCGGGCGGCTCTGGGCTATGTCGCCGTCGGGGACGAGGACCTGATCGAACCCAACCTCATCGGGCCGCCCGCGTGGTTCCAGGACAAGGAGTTCGTCCCGCCGCGCAACCGGATCCACATGGACGTCTCGGTCCCGCATGACCAGGCGCAGGCGCGCATCGACGCGGTCGTTGCCGCCGGCGGCCGCGTCCTGGGCGACCGCTACGCGCCCGCGTGGGTATCCCTCATCGACCCCGAGGGGAACGTGGTGGATATCTGCACGTGGCAGGGACGCGACTGATGCTCACCCGTCCACCAAGCAGTAAGGAAACACAATGAGTAACGAGGGTCCAGTACTGGTCGTGGGCGGCACCGGCATGCTGGGCGGCAAGGTGGTTTCCGCCCTGCAGGCCAACGGCAAGAAGGTACGGGCGTTGGTCCGTCCCGGTTCGGACGCTGCCGGGCTCCAACGCGGCGGGGTGGAAGTTGTCCGCGGGGACATGATGGATCCGGAATCCCTGCTCCGCGGCATGGAGGGTTCGGACGCGGTCATCACCACGGCGGCCGGGTACACACGGCACAGCAAAGGTGACACCGCAGACATTGACATCACCGGCAACGCCAACCTCGCGGACGCCGCCGCCCGCGCCGGCGTTCGCAGGTTCGTCCTCACCAGTATTCTCACGTGCGACCAGACGCCCGGCGTGCCGCATTTTTGGCACAAGAGGCTTGCCGAGGACCGGCTGGAGGAACAGCACGTGCCGTTTGTGGCGCTCCGTCCGGGCGCCTTCCTTGATCAGGTCGCCCGGTTCGGCGGTGACCCGTTCGCGAAGCGACGGCTGACGTGGTTCGGCTCCGACCAGGTTCCGATGACCTTCGTTCTGATGTCCGATCTCGCCGGGTACCTGGCAGCCGCCGTCGACGCGGACGCGGCGCCCGGAACGCGGATCGACATCGGCTGGGACCGCCCGGTGTCCATGCACCAAATCGCGGACATTTCCGGCCGCCTCCTCGGCGAGCGCATCAGGGTCCGCTCCATCCCGGCGGGCCTCCTGCGTACGGCCGGCAGGGTCCTCGGACCTGCGGTTCCCTTGGCCAGGGACATGAGCGCCATGATCGACTGGTTCCAGACCGGCAAGTACGTCGCCGACACCACCCGCCAACACGAGGTCTTTGTCCCTCCTCCTACAGCGGAGGACGCCGTGGCCCGGCTTCTGACCGGCCTCGGGCACACCGTCCGGAAGTAGCAGCTGGCCGAATCTCAAACGGAACGGACGACGGCGGGAAGTTCCGCCGTCGTTCTCTCTCGCCTGTGCGTCCGGGAACGGGAGGGCCGCGAGCATGGGCTGCAGGTCGCCGTTGCTGGTGGCGGGTTCGCCGAGGTAGGTGCCGTGGCCGCCGGGCACGATCAGCAGCCGGGCATCAGGGTTGGCACGGTGATCCTGCCGGGATCCTGTTCGGACCAGCCAGGGAAGCCGGTGATGCGCTGGTTCCCATCCGGCCCTCCCGGTGTTCCGAATGCTTTTCAGAGCCACAGGAGCAGCAGATGACCGTAAGCATTCAGCAGGACGCCTTGATTCAGCAGGAAACCGCCCGGTCCGGAGCATCAGCGCTGGAGCGGCGCGAGGTGTCTACGGAGCTGGGTCCCGTCACCGTGCGTGTCCAGCAGGGCTTGCAAGCGGCGACCAGCGAAGCGACGGTCTACCTGCACGGCGCCGCGGGATCGTGGACCACCTTCCAGCCGCTGCTGTCCAAGGTGCCGGACATTGACCGCGTGCTCATCGACCTGCCCGGCTGGGGTGAATCCACGGCGGGCGCCCGTCCGGAGGAGCTCAGCGTCGAAGCGATGGGGCGCGCCGTCGTCGGAATACTGGACTCCCTCGGCTACCGGCGCTGGAGCCTGGTGGGCCATTCCATGGGCGGCTTCCTGGCACTTCACCTGGCCGCGAAGTGGCCGGATCGGGTTGCCAGGGTTGCAGCCATTTCTCCCACCACGTTCGCGGTGGCCGAGGCGGCGCGGGGTCCGCTGCGAAGCCTGTTCGGGTTCCCTGCGTTTGTCGGGATGCTGCTGGCCATGCGCTCCATGGCAGCCTTGGGCCCATCGGGGTCGGCACTGATCAGGGCAACCGGCGCCACGCCGCTGATGGGGCTGGTGCTGTCGCCGCTGTTCGCCGACCTGTCAGCCGTCCCCCGCCACGTGATCCGCGGGCTTGCGTCCGATGCCCGGCCAGCAAGCTTCGCCGCAGCCGTCCGGGCTGCCGCGGACTATGACTTTGGCCAGTGGTGCGCCATCCGTTGTCCGGTGCTGGCGACGCGCGGGGACAGCGACGTGTTCACGCCGGCGTCTGACTTTTCCCGGTTGGTTGACCTCGTCCCGCACGTCTGGTTGGAAGCGATCCCGGATTGCGGCCATTTCGCCAACATCGAACAGCCTGCAATTGTGCAGCGGCTGCTCGATGCCCTTCGGTCTACGTGAGGCTCAAGCCGTCAGCCGGCTGCCTTTCCTCACCGTCCCTGGGGTCAAGATGAAGGGTGGATGAATGGTTGGGGAAACCAGGTCCGGCACGAGGTTCCGCTGGCTATCCTTGGCCAATGGTTCTCGATGCAAAGGGCTCCGAGGATGCGCATCCGGAGTGGACCCTGCTGTACCGCAGGGGCATGTCCCGGAAGAAAATCGCCGAACTGGCGCGGGTCAAGGTCTCCGCCGTCACGTCCCACCTCGAGGCTGCCAAGGCCGCGGAGCCCGGCCTGAGAACGGACCACCGGGCAGCAGCCGCAGCGGCGACCAGCCAAGCGGCGCCCGGCATCAAGCGCCTGTATCAGCTGCTCGCCATGGTCGAGGCAACAGGACGCTACCCCTCCCGCAACGCCGAGGACAAGGCAGAACGGGAACTCGCTCAATGGCTGCGCCGCCGACGCCGTGATGCGGATGCCGGCATCCTGAACCCTGTGATCGAGGCGGGCCTTTCAGTGCTGCCTGACTGGCGGCGCAAGCCCCGCGAGGCCAGGGAGGACGAGAAATGGCAGGACCACCTGCAGCAGCTGGCCGCCTATCTGGCGGCGGGGAATCCCTGGCCCCGCACCACGCCCGGTGTGACCGGGCTGGAAAAGGAACTCGGCGGGTGGCTGCGCAACCAACGGTACAAATTCCGCCACGGGGACCTGCCCTCCGCACGGGCAGACGAACTGGACGCCGCCCTGCCGGGATGGCAGACCGGCCGCAAGGCACCTGCCGAAGCTTCGCCGCCAGACGGCGGGACCACCTGACCGGTGTGCGGCCGGAATTCACTGTCCCGTGATGTCAGGTCCATGGGCGAGAGTTTCCAGCGCTGGACGGGGTCGATCTGGCGGATCGCGAAGCGCGTGCGCTGCTCGCGGCGGGTCACGCAAAACCAGGACTTGTTCAGGTGGACGCCGGAGTCCACCAGCATCTTCTCGAACTCCGGGACCTGCCACATGAAGCTGCCGTAATCCTCGTCCGTGCAGAAACCCATGACGCGTTCCACGGTGCGCGGTTGTGCCAGGAGCGGACGAACATCACGATCTCGCCCGGCGTCGGAAGGTGCAGCGCCCTTGGCGACAGGGCTGCAGGCGGCACCGGGAGGGCCGCGGCTATTACGTGGTTCGGGGACATCCAGATACCGAGGTTAGGGCCGGGACTCCCGGGACGGGGCCGGGACAACAATCACCGGGCGGCGCTGGATGCGCATGAGACGGCCAGATACGGACCGTTCCAGCAGCCTGCTGAAGCTGGCGCGTGCGCCATACCGGGGGCCTCCGACGACGATGGCAGAGGCTCCGGCGCTGTCAGCCAGCCGTACCAGTGCCTCCGGGACTGACCCGTTCAGCACGCGGAGAGACCAGGTTTCCCCCGGCGCGCCCAAGACGGCTTGCAGCGCCGACCGTACCTCCGTTACCGGGAACAGGGACTCCCCGTTGGGCTGCGGGTCGATTGAGCCCGCCGTCTTCGTGCGCGCGGCGTCGAATTCGGCCAGGTACCCGGACGGGTCCACGAAGGCACAGACGAGGTGCACGCCCAGCCCGTCAGCGAGTTCGGCTGCATACGCAATCAGCCGCGGCAGCGGGTCCCATGGCACGCCAACGATCAGGGGACCTGTGTCCACGCGGACCCTACGTCCCGGTCGAAGGAAATATCACCCATGGCGCAAGCAGGTTAGAAGAGTCGTGATGGCGCCTCGCCGCTACGAAGCGGCCGAATCCAGGTGCGCTCCCTTGACTTCCGGAGCGGTTGCGCCCTGAAGGACCCAGCGGTTGCCGTCCGGGTCGCTGAGGAAGGCGAACTGCACCCCGCCCATGTCCTGGACCTCGCTGATGCCAGCGCCGCGGTCCAGAAGTTCGGCGCGTACAGCGTCAATGTCGGGCACTACGAGCTGCAGCCCCTCCAGGCTCCCCGGTGCCATGCCGGTCATGCCAGTGCCGATGACGATCGAGGCAGCGGAACCGGGCGGGGTCAGCTGCACCACCCTCATGCCGGGGACGTGCTCCACGTCGTGGTCCAGGACAAAGCCCAGCTTCTCCACGTAGAACGACTTCGCCGCGTCAACGTCGGCTACCGGCACTTGCACAACTTCGAGGCGCATCTCCATGCGCCCACCCTACCGCCGACCGCCCACCGGACACACATAGCTCAGGCTCAGCTAGAGGACGGGAGCGCCGGCGGCTTCGACTCGGAACGGCGCCGTGCAGCTTTGAGCCCACGCTTCCGGGCCAGAACAGCCCGCCTTGGGACATGGTTTTTGTGGTTCTGGCGCTCCTTCATGCGCAGCGCCTTCCGTTGCTGCCTCACGGCCCGCCGCGCGTCCCGGTTGATCCTCGAGAGCAACATCACCGGAACAACGAGCCAAAGCAGCGCCACCGCGAACACCAACATGATCGACACCAGCGGTTCCATGCAACAAGTGTAGGGTGGTTCCGGAGAAATAATAAGCAGCCTTATCAACTCGTTATAAGGCGGCGGGTGAACGCCGCTCAGCCCGCCAGGACCTGCCGGATGCCGAACTCCCCCACCGAAGACATCCTCGGATTGTCGTCGGAGTTGCTCAGCATGGCGGTGGACAGGACGAGGGCCCAGCCCCGGGCGCGCGCCCAGGTGTCCCGGTCCACTGCGGGGCCGAAGGCGTCGATGAAGCGCTGCCGCGTGCCGGCGTCGAACATTAACCAGCCGGCGGCGAGATCGACGGCGGGATCCCCTGCCCCGACATCGCCGAAGTCGATCACGCCGGCCAGCGACCCGTTGGCGGCCAGCAGAATGTTGGCCGGATGCAGATCGCCGTGGAGCATCATCGCCGGACCATCCCAGGCGGGGGCTGCGCAGGCCCGCGCCCACACCGCCTTCAGCTCTGCTGCCTGCGGGTAGCGCTCCCGGTCCCTGAGCCTTTCCAGCACCGCCGCCCCACGGCCCGGCAGCGGCACCCCGCGGACAGGATTCACCGGGACACCGGCGTCGGCGGGTACATGAAGGGCCATCAGAAACTCGGCCAGGCCTTCGACGGCGTGAGCGCGGCCCGCCGGTCCGGCGTCCACCGCGGCGGTCCCGGGAACCCACCGCACGATGCTCCACGGCCAGGGGAAGTCCGGCGCCGGCCGGCCGGCATGGATGGGCAGGGGAACCGGAACCGGGGACCGGCTGGCGATGCCGGGGAGATAACGCTGCTCGTGCAGGATCAACGGCACGGCCTCGTCCCGGCGGGGCAGCCGGACCGCCAGATCGACACCGAGCCGGAAGGTCGCGTTGTCCCACCCGTTGGCCACGCGCACCACGGGGCGGCCGGCAAGGTCGGGCCGCTGGTCCCGGATGAGGGCATGGACGACGGCGGCACTCACCTCCACTGTGGGCGGCGGCATTCCTGCCATCGGGATTTCCGCCTTTCCTGCTTTAGTAGACGGCGCCTTCAAGCAGTTCCGCGAGCCGGGCGGCAGCGCGGCGCAGTTCGGGCACGGCCGCCTTTAACCCGTCCTCGGTGGCTGCTTCCACGGGACTGGTCAGCGCCATCGATTCACTGGGTAGCCCGGACCTGTTGATGGCGATCGCAACCGAGAGCACGCCGGTGGCGCGTTCGTCGGCCGAATAGGCGTAGTCCGTTCCCGGCTCGGGCAGGCGGCTCTTGAGCTCGGCCAGACTGAAGGTGGGCTCCTCATGTCCGGCCGCCACCGCCCCCCGGACCACTTCCTGGAGATGTTCGTCGGGCGCGCCCGCCAGCAGGATCTTGCCCGCCGCGCCGACCGTGAGGGGCAGCCGCTTGCCCAGGGGCATGTCATATCGGAGCGGGGCGTCACCGTCGACACGGGCCACCAGGATGCGCTCGAAGCCGAGGCGGGTGTAGAGGGACGCCGTCATGCCGGTCTGCGCGGCCACCTGCTGGAGCACAGGGCGGGACGCGGTCACGAGGGGATCGTTCTCGATATAGCTGCGCGCCGCGGGCAGCACCGCCGGCCCGATCCGGTACGTCTTATCCGTCTGGCTGACCATGCCGAAGTCCTGCAGCACCCGCAGGATGCGCAGCGTGGTGGGCAGACTCATGCCGCAGTTCCTCGCAAGATCGCTGAGGCGCTGGGGCCGGTCGGCCCGCTGCAGCTCCGCGAACACTTCCATCGCGCGCGACAGCGAGCGCATGTTGGAGGGCTTGCCGCCGTCGTCTGCCGCAGTGCCCGGCTGCGCATTGGTGACCGTCATTCTTTCATTCTATGTAACTTCTTCTCCCACTCACGCCGCTTGACAGGGTCTGTGGGCCGTGTCACTATTTCTTCTGACGTAAGAGACTTTCATTCTATGAAAGCAATTGGAAGGCAATTTTGATGACAACGGAGTCGACCATGACCCAGTCCCCCGCCCGGACGAGGCCCGCGCGCAGCGTCCTCGCGGGGATCGCCGCTTTCGCGGCACTGGGCGTCTACGTACTTGTGAGCTCGGTGGGCCTGGGCCTGTGGACCTCCCTGGGTCCCGGCCCGGGGCTGTTCCCGTTCGCCATGGGCGCGGTGCTCGCGTCGATGGCGGTTCTGTGGCTGCTTCAGGAGCTGAAGAAGCCCAGCGCCGCCGGTGAGGGGGCCGACGGCGGCCTGGTACTCGCCGTTGTCGTCAGCCTCGTGCTGCTCGCAGCAGTGCTGGATCTGCTCGGCTTCCAGCTGAGCATGTTCCTCTTCCTGATGTTCCATCTGAAGATCCGGGGGAAGAGGAGCTGGCTGACCGCCCTGCTGACAGCGCTGGCCGGGAGCGTCGGAGCCTTCTACGCCTTCAACTACGGCCTGAACGTGGCCCTGCCTGTCTCATCCATTCCCGTCCTGAACCTGATCGGACTCTAGACATGGACACCCTCAACGAACTGCTGGGCGGCTTTGCCACCGCCATGACGTGGCAGAACCTGATATTCGCCTTGCTCGGATGCCTCCTCGGCACCATCATCGGCGTCCTGCCCGGCGTGGGCCCGGTGGCCGGCGTCGCCCTGCTGATCCCGCTGACCCTCAACCTTGACCCCGCCGGCTCAATCATCATGCTGTGCGCGATTTTCTACGGCACCCAATACGGCGGCACGATCACCAGTGTCCTGCTGAACACGCCCGGTGAGGCTTCATCGGCGATCACCACCATCGACGGCTATGCCATGACCAAGCTCGGCAGGGCCGGAGCCGCACTGACGCTGGCCGCTGTGGGCTCATTCATCGGCGGCACCATCGCCACCGTGGGGCTCGTCGTGGCCGCCAAACCGCTGGGCGAACTCGGATTGCTCGTCGGTCCGCCGGAGTTCTTCGCGCTCATGGTTGTCGGCATCTCACTGCTGGTCGCTCTAGCAGGAAAATCCATGGTCAAGGCCCTGATTTCCGGAGCCCTGGGCCTGCTGATCTCCATGGTCGGCATTGACCCCGTCGCCGGCGCGCCCCGCTTCACCTTCGGCATGGACCGGCTCCTGGACGGTCTGAGCTTCGTGGCCGTCATCGTTGGCGTTTTCGGCCTCTCCGAAATCCTCTCCTACCGGAAGAACGCCGAGACTCCCCTGGTCCACGCACCCGGCTTCCGTTCGCTCTTCCCCTCGCGGACCGAATGGCGCCGCAGCGCGCCGGCCATGGCCCGCGGCACCGGCGTCGGCTTCGGCCTGGGCCTGATCCCGGGAATGACCGGATCGGTGTCCTCCCTGCTGTCCTATGCCTCCGAAAAGAAGTTCTCGCGCTTCCGCCATGAGCTCGGAAAAGGTGCCGTCGAAGGTGTTGCCGGACCGGAAACGGCCAACAACGCCCACGCCAACGCCGCGCTTATCCCGCTGTTCACCCTCGGCATTCCCGCCTCGCCCACCATCGCCGTCCTCATGGGGGCCTTCCTCCAGCAGGGTTTGACTCCCGGACCCAGCCTGTTCACCGAACACTCAGAGATCGCGTGGGCGATCATCGCCAGCCTGTTCATCGGTAACGTGCTCCTGCTACTGCTGAACGTCCCCCTGGTCGGCCTCTGGACCTCGATCCTGCGCGTCCCCGCTCCAATCCTGACAGCCTTGATCCTGCTGTTCATGGTCATCGGCGCGTACACCATCAACTTCAGCGTTTTCGACGTCTTCGTCATGATCGGCTTCGGACTCCTCGGCCTGGCCCTGAGGCACCTCGACATCCCGCTGGCCCCGATGGTCCTCACCTTGGTCCTGGGTCCGCTGATGGAACGCTCGCTGCGCGAATCGCTGGAGATCTCCCAGGGCGACTTCAGCGTGTTCCTCAACCGCCCCATCTCCGCGGTGCTGATCGGCCTGGGCGTGCTGATCATCTGCAGCCCGCTGCTCAAGTTCCGCAAGCCCAAGGCCCTCACCGAGGACCCCGAAGCGTAAACCAACCCGAGCCACCTTCAACAACCCACCAACCTCTTCGAAGGAGAAGACACATGTCACGCAAGAAAGTAACCGCGGCCATCGCCGCAGCGGCCCTGCTCGCCCTCACCGGATGCGGCGCCAACGCCGGCGCCACCTCAGCATCCTCCGGGGACGACTTCCCGAAGAAGGGCAAGAGCATTGACCTCATCGTCGCCTTCTCCTCAGGCGGCGCAGTGGACACCGCAGCCCGCCTGGTCCAGCCCGTGCTGGAAAAGGAACTCGGCACCAACGTCGAGGTCATCAACAAGCCGGGCGCCGGCGGCCAGATCGGCTACACCCAGCTGACCAGCGCCAAGCCGGACGGCTACACCATTGGCGCCACCGGTTCACCGTCCGTCGTCGTGTCCCCGCTGGACCCGGCCCGCGGCGCCAAGTACACCCGCGCCAGCTTCCAGCCGCTGGGCCGCCAGGTCATTGACCCCGCCGTCATCGCCGTCCAGCCGGACAGCCCGTACAAGACGCTGAAGGAGCTGCTCGACGCAGTCAAGGCCAAGCCCAAGTCCCTCACCGCCAGTACCACCGGCCTGCAGACCGGCGAGCACTTCGCACTGGCCCAGATCCTGGAAACCACCGGCGCCGAGTTCGCCCCGGTCCACTTCTCCGAGGGAGCCTCCCAGGCCACCACGGCGTTCCTCGGCAAGCACGTGGACGTCCTCGTCGCCAACGTCAGCGACGTCACCGATCTGACCAAACAGAACAAGGCCCGTGTCCTGGGCATCATGACCGCCGAGCGGTCCCCGTCGCTGCCGGACGTCCCCACGTTCAAGGAAAGCGGGTACGACGTCGAAGCCGGCACTGCCCGCGGTTACTCCGCCCCCGCCGGACTGCCGGACGCCGTCGCCAAGAAGCTCGAGGCCGCCCTGCAGAAGGCCATCGAGGACCCGGAGGTCGTCAAGAAGATGAACGACCTCGGCCTGCAGACCAGCTACCTCTCCGGCAAGGACTACCAAACGTTCTGGGCAGGACAGGAAGAGGACTTCAAGAAGGTCCTGCCGCTGGTTCAGAAGAAGGACTAGCCGAGGAAAAGGACCAGTCCGACCGCGCATGACCCTCCCAGCCCCCACCAACACCACCAGGGAAGACACCGCCATGACCACCCCCGCCCTTCAGGACACCTCCCCCACCCGCCCGGACCAGGAACTGATCGACAGGCTGGCCAAGCTGCCCGCCGCGAACATCGGTGACGCCATGGACCGGCTGGGCGTCGCCGACTCCGCGATCCAGGCAATCTGGCCCGGGGCGAAAATCGCCGGGCCCGCCTTCACCGTCTGGACCCGTCCCGGGGACAACCAGGGCATCCACGAAGCACTGAAGCTGGCCAAGCCGGGGGACGTCATCGTGGTCTCGGGCGGTGGCGACGAGTCCCGCGCCCTCCTGGGCGAGCTGATCGGCGAGCGCGCCATCAACCTCGGCATCGCGGGCTTTGCCCTCGACGGTGCAGCCCGTGATGCCGAGGCCCTCGGCGAGATCGGCATGCCGGTCTTCGCCCGGGCCGTCACCCCGGCCGGACCGTACAAAAACGGGCCGCACCGGCTCGGCGGCCCCGTCGCCTTCGGCGGCGTTCCCGTCCTGCCCGGCGACATCATCATCGGCGACTCCGACGGCGTCGTCGTCATCCCGGGCGGACGGGCCGAGGCCGTGGCGGATGCCGCCGAAGCGGTCTTCGCCGACGAAACCAACCGCCGGGCCTCGATCATCGCCGCCCGCGGCCAGTAAGTAAGGAAGAGTTTCATGACAAAGTGCACCATCATTGGCCTGGGCGAGGCAGGTGCGGCCTACGCGGAAGCACTCGCCGCGGCAGGCCACCAGGTCACCGGGTTTGATCCAGTAGCCACTGCCACCCCGGCGGGAACGAAGCGGGCAGCCACGGCCGCGGAAGCCTGCGAAGGCGCCGAGATCGTCCTGGTGCTCACCGGCGCGGCCGCTGCCCGCAGCGTCGCCAAGGACTGCCTGCCGGTGCTCCCGGCGGGCAGCACCTACGCGGACTTCACGTCGTCGTCCCCTGTTGTGATGCAGGAGCTCGGCCAGCTGCCCACCCAGGCGAGCTTTGCCGACGTCGCGATTCTTGGGCCCGTCGCCGCCTTCGGCGTCAGGACGCCGCTCATGGCCAGCGGTCCCGGATCCGCCGCGGTGGCGCAGCTGCTGACGCCGCTGGGTGTCGAGGTCGAAATCGCCGACGGCGGGCCGGGGGCGGCCATGTCCCACAAGCTGCTGCGTAGCGTCCTGATGAAGGGCATGGCATCGGTGGTGGTCGAAGCGGTCACCGCCGGCCGGGCGGCCGGGCTGGAAAGCTGGATCCGGGAGCAGATCTCCCGGCAGCTCGCCGGCGACGGCCAGGCCGTGATCGACAGGTTCCTCGCAGGAACGTCCAAGCACGCCCTGCGCCGCTCACGGGAAATGCAGGACACCGCGGAGTATCTATCCGAACTCGGCGTCCCTGCGGAAATGACGGAAGCCTCAGCCGCGGCGCTGACCCGGATCGCTGCGGCACCGGCACCGGAGGCCGCCCTGCGCTGAACGCGCATGAGGCAGAATCAATGAACAGGGAGTCAACGATGAGCCCGCAAGGAAACCAACACCCCGAAGGAGCAGCCCGATGATCGGCATCTGGGCCTTGGGAGCCTACCTGGCTGTCATCCTGCTCTGGACGACTGTCATCAAGCGAAGCGTCGGCGAAGCGATGCTCCTCGGGTTCCTCGTTGTCCTCCCGTTCACCGGTACCGCCGCCCAGACCGGCTGGGACGCATTCTACGACGCCATCACCGATGAGATCGTCTATGCCACGATGGCGTTCGTCTTCATGGGATATCTGCTGGAGCGGACGGGGGTGCTGGACCGGCTCATCGACCTGTTGAACTCGCTTATCGGCGGGGTCAAGGGCGGCCCCGCCTGGGTCTCCACCGTCGCGTCGGCCGGGCTGGGCGGCGTGGTCCACAACCAGGCCGCGATCGCCGCGACCGTGGGCTCGGTGACCATCCCGTGGATGGAGAAGTCCCGGCTCGACAAGCCGTCCGCGGCAACGCTCGTGGCAGGCAACGCGGGCATGGGCATCACCTTCCCGTTCAGCGCGTCCATGTTCGTCCTCGTGGGATCGACCACGGTCGGGCCGCTGCTGAAGGTCAACGACCTCGTCCTTCCCCTGCTGCTCGGCGGCCTGTGGTGCTTCCTGCACCGCCTGATCGTCACCTACGTGCTGATCCGCAAGAGCAACATGGCACCCCTCGATGCGGCGCACCGGACACCCGTCCGCCGGGCCTTCGGCCAGGGCTGGGCCACGATGATCCTGTTCGTCGTGGTGGCCGTCCCGCTGATCATCACCTCCGGTGCCATCGCCAACGCCCTCTCCGACTGGACGGGCTCGGACGTGACCAAGTCCGTCAGCGTCATCGTCTGGATCCCCGTTGTCTTGATCATCACCGGCCTCATCCTGGGAAGGAAGCGACTGCCGCGCAGCAGGAAGGCCTACTGGGATTTCCTGCAGCAGTCCGCCCCGCGTTTCGGCGTGGTGGGCGTCACGGTGGTCTTCGCCTTCGCCGGCGCCAACGCCCTGGCCGCGACCGGGCTGCCCAAGCAGATGACGGCACTGCTGAACCAGCTCAACCTGCCGCTGTGGCTGCTGGCCATCCTGATCGGCCTTATTGTGATCGCCGTTGCTGCGCCGCTGTCCGCGACGGCGACCATGGCCGCCGTCGGAACCGTGGGGGTGGCCACCCTGGTGGCCGCCGGCGTCCCGGCCACCACCGCGGCAGTCGCCGTGCTGGTTTTTTCCTCCTGCGAGGCGGCGGTCCCGCCGGGCGGCGCCCCGCTCTACGTGGCATGCGGCATCGCCGACGTTGACCCGTACAAGACGTTTGCCCGCCTGTTCGTCCTCTACGCCCTGCCGCTGCTGGCCATCGGCGTGCTGATCGCCGTCGGCGTTTTGCCCATCTAAGGAAGCGTGGAAATGCAGAAGCTACGACACATTATCAACGCCATCTTTGTGATCAGCCTGGCGGCACTGCTCATCGCCGGAATCGTTTTCGTCGCTGGGCAGGCCCTGGCTCTGGTCATTGGGCAGGGCGGCTGGCTGGCAGTCCTAAACGAAGCCGTCAAAGGCCCGGCGTGCATCGCCGCATCCGTCTGCGCCATCGCCGGCTTCCTGCTCAGCTACAGGAACCCCGCGAAACAGAACAGCCCGCAGCAGGAAGCCCGCACACCATGACATCCACGGAATCCGGCACAACCTATCCCTCCTACGCGGCCCTCCTGGAACGGGAAGGGCAGCTTTCCGGCACGTCCTGGGGCCTCCTTCCCGACGCCGGGCGGGGCACCCCGTCGTTCATCGAGCCCGGTTCCGTCCGGGATGCTGCCGGCTGCGTCAGAACCGGCACCGTCTTCGGCCTCGACTACCCCGCCGACGCGTTCGACCCCGGAATGTCCCTGACACGGCGGGCACCCCGGCACACGATCTACTCGGCGCACCCAGCGCACCGCGACGACTACCTCGACGGGTATTACCTGCAGGGGTCCAGCCAGATCGACGGCCTGCGGCACCGCCGGGCGGACGACGTCGGCTTCTACAACGGCACCCCCGACGACGACATCCGGGAAGGAACCTCCGCCCTGGGAATCCAGGTGTGGGCCGAGCAGCCCATCGTCGGCCGGGGCGTGCTGGTGGACATCGACGGATATTGCCGGGAACAGGGCACGCCCATCGACCACGCGGCCGGGCAGCCTCTTGGCCTCAACCTGGTCCAGGCCGCGGCCGAGGCCCAGGCCGTGGCTCTCCGGCCCGGCGACATTCTCATGCTGCACACGGGCTGGTGCGAGTGGTTCCTCGCGCTCCCGTCCGCAGACAAGGAGCGCCTCCGCGACAGCAGGCGGGCCAGCGGCATCGAGCAGTCGACGGAGTTCGTCGCCTGGGCCTGGGACAACCGGCTGGCAGTTATCGCCGCGGACAACTTCGCCGTCGAATGCCTGCCGCCGGTCCCGTCGAGTCCGTTCCGGGACACGGCACCCAACGACCACGGCATGATGCACCAGCAGCTCCTCGCCAAACTCGGCCTGCCCCTGGGCGAACTCTGGCAGCTCGGCCCGCTCAGCCGGCACATGAAGGCGACCGGCAGCTGGGACGCACTTGTCACCATTAAGCCACTGAACGTCACCGGAGCAACGGGGTCACCGGCGAACGCCACGGCGCTGACGTAACCCGCTAACGAAGATAGCGCCGAACTGCGGACCTTCACCGCGTCAAAACATGGGATGACGACGGCGGGGAAGTCCCGCCGTCGTCATCTCTCGACTAGCTGTGTTCAGTTAGCGCAAGGCCGGGGCCCGTCGCTTCCTCCAGCGCGGCTGCGAACGCCGTGATGTCCGGTGTACGGGCGCTGTTGTCAAACTCAAGGTGCCGGGCACCGGCCCATTGGCACGAGTTCGCCTGCGCGCCGGACCAGAATGATTCCCAGTTCGCCAGCTTCCATTCGTCCCGTGGGTAGCCCCGGGCGATCAGGCGCTCCCGGAGTGCCTCGCCCGTCAGTTTGACGTGCACCACCACCAGTTCGGCGTCCGGCCACTCGTGGCGGACACGGACCTTGGCGAGGTAGTCGTCGTCAGGAAAGAACTTCCCGAACGGCGCGTCCAAGACCACCGAGTTCCCGGCCACCAGGTTGTCCCGCGTGAGGTCCAGGATGGACGCGTATTCGAGCGGCATGATGGTCGTTTGATAGAACTCGTTGTTGTCCCGCTCGTTCGGGTCCGCATTGTTGAGTTTGAGCAGCAGCTCGGTGAACCGGATGGTGGCCGTGTCCTTGTCGATGTACGCGGCCCGGAACCGGCCGGCAATCAGCCGGCTGACGCTGGACTTCCCGGACCCGGCCGGGCCGACCACAAAAAACACTTTGGGGAGGGTGGTAGTCAACGGACTGCTCTTCCTTGGACGTTGCGGGTGGAGGTCAGGCTGTGACTGCCGGCCTGCGGTCCTTGACGAAGAGGCCGTAGGACAGGGCGCCGACGATCAGCAGTACGCCGCCGATCACGAACACCAGTGTGTAGTTGCCGCCCGTTTCGGTCAGGATGTATCCGGTGACGATGGGAGCAACGGCGGCACCGAGGAAGCCGCCGAAGTTCTGGATAGCCCCCAGGGACGCGACCTGGTTGGAGTCCGCGATGTCCGAGGCCAGAGTCCAGAGCACGCCGATCGGCACCTGGGCGGCGAAGTAGCCCACGGAAAGCAGCACGACCGCCAGGGCAGTGTTCTCGACATAGGCCACCGGCAGCACGGCGGCGGCGGCAAGCAGGGCACCGCCGACGATCGGGATCTTGCGGGCGGTGACGGTGGGCACGCCGCGCTTGATCAGCCGGCCGGAGAGGATGCCGCCAGTGAGGACACCGATGATGCCGCAGAGGAAGGGCAGTCCGGCCAGCCAGCCGATCTGGCTCAGGCTGAAGCCGCGAGCAGTCTGGAGGTAGCTCGGAAGCCAGGTGAGGTAGACCCATACGGTGTAGAAGATACCGAAGGCGCCCAGGACCATGAACCAGGTGTTCTTTTTCTTCAGCAGTTCGCCCCAGCCGGCCTGCTTCTCCTTGGGCTGCTGCTGTTCCTCCAACTCGTCACCCTTGATGATGAACTGTTCCTTCAGCGTGGGGTCACGATAGATCCGGAGCCAGACGAGGGCAACAACGATGCCCAGGGCGCCGATCACGAGGAACATGCCCCTCCAGCTCATGGTGAGCATCAGGAACGTCAGCAGCGGCGGGGCGATCGCGTTGGCGAGCTGTGAACCGGTGTTAATGACTGATACAGGCAGGGCGCGTTCGGTTTTGTTAAACCACTTGTCGGCTACTTTGAGCCCCGAGGTGAAGAACGGGGACTCCGCGATGCCCAGCGCCACGCGGGCGGCGTAGAGGAAGCCGAAGGAGTTGGCGAGCGACGAGAGCATCGACACGATGGACCACAGTCCTGCGGCCCACGCGAACATGCGCTTCGGGCCGAACCGGTCCACCAGGTAGCCGGCGGGCAGGTTCGCGATGGCGTACGGCCAGGAGAACGCAGACAGCAGCAGGCCCATCTGCAGCGCGTTCAGGCCGAACTCCTTGGCGATCGTGGTGTTGGCGATGCTCAGGTTGTTGCGGTCCAGGTAGTTGACGATGCCGCCGATCACGAGCAGGGCGACCAGGTACCACCTGATGCGCACGCTCTTCGCGGGCTTCACCTCGGATGTTGCGATATCTGCGGAAGCGTTGCTCATGCAGCTCACTCCTTTGTGTTCTGTCGACAGTGTCTGTCGGAAATAAGTTGGATGCCAGGCCCTACTGCCGGGCGTTGTCAATCGCGTCAAGGAACGTCTGGGCAGCACGGGCAACCAGCCCGTAGTCGCCGTCGTTCTGGGCAGCCTTGGTGACAAAGCTTCCGACGCCGACGGCCGTGACGCCGGCCGCGAACCAGGCACCGACGTTCTCCGGGGTCACCCCGCCGGACGGCATGATGGGCGCCTGCGGGAGCGGCGCCAGAACGGTCTTGACGTAGGCAGGGCCACCGAGTTCAGCGGGAAAAAGCTTCACGATGTCGGCCCCGGCCTCCAGCGTGTTGAGGACTTCAGTAGGGGTATAGGCGCCGCTCGCGGTGACCGTCTGGTAGCGGTTGCCCGCGGCGATCATGTTGGGGTTGAGCTGCGGGCTGACGAGCAGCCGGGCGCCGGCGGATACGGAGGCATAGGCAGCCTCGGCGTCGAGCACGGTGCCCGCACCCACGACGATGCCCTGGTCGCTGTACTTGTCAGCCAGCCGTTCGATGACGCCGAGCGCCCCGGGGACGGTCAGCGGTACCTCGACGGCGCGGATGCCACCGTCGATCGCGGCCTCCGCCACCCGGTAGGCCTCGTCGGCGGAGTCCAGCCGTGCGATGAGGAGGGCGCCACTGCGGACGATCGTTTCGAGAACTTCGAACTTGGTTAACATGATTTAAAAGATTAGCCCAAATTTTAACAAACGGGAACACGCTGTGAAAAATTGTTAGAGTTACGGTGTCCGCATCCAGAAGGAGCCCCGAGTGAACCCGCCAGCTCGACCACTCATCCCGGAACAGCGCCACCAGGAGATCCTGCGGCTGCTGCGGCGGGAAGGGGTTCTCAGCATCCGCAGCCTCACGGACTACATGAACGTCTCGCACATGACCGTGCGCCGGGACATCACAGCGCTGGAGGAGCTCGGCCAGGTGTCGTCGGTTCCCGGCGGCGTCCGGCTCACCGACTGGACCAGCCAGGAGCCGCCGCGCGAGCGGGAATTCCGGGCTCAGCTGGAACTGCCGCGCAAGCAGGCCATCGCCGAACTCGCCGGCCAGTTCGTGGAAGATGACATGGTGGTGTTCCTCGATGCCGGAACCACCTGCCAGTCTGTGGTACCGCATCTGGCCGCCCGCAAGAACATCACGGTGGTCACCAATGACTTTTACGTGGTGACCAGCCTCTTCGCCCACCCGCACGTGGAGACGATCCACACCGGGGGCACCGTGGACCCGTCCAGCGCCTCCAGCTGCGGCCGGATTGCGGCGGAAGCGGTCAAGGGGATCAACATCGATCTGTTCTTCCTCAGCACCGGAACATGGAACCTGTCCCGCGGCGTAACAACACCGTCAATGGACAAAGTGGAGGTCAAGCTTGCCGCACTAGAGGCGTCGTCATCGTGCTTCCTGCTGGCGGACAGCACCAAGTTCGGCACGGTCTCGAAATTCCGCGTCACACAGCTGGACAAGCTGGACGCCGTGGTTACCGACGACCAGCTCCCGCCGGAAATGCAGGAGAGCATCCGCGAGCTGGGCGTCAGCGTGCACGTGGCGCCACTGTCCTAACACGGCGGCGGTGACGTAGCTAGGCCTCCAGCGCGGAGCGGCCGGAGCCAAACTCCTGGGTCGCAGCCCACGCGGCGAGCAGGATGAGTTTGTCGGCTGATTCCGAGCCCTCGTCAGGGGTGTACGTACTAATGGACAAGCCCGGCTCCCCGGGCATCTCAAACACGTCGTACGTGAGCTCAAGGCCGCCGACCTCGGGGTGGCCGTACACCTTCCGGCCGGTGCGGTGCTCGTGCACGTCGTGGTCCGCCCAGTCCTTCCGGAACTGGGGGCTGCGGGTGGCGAGTTCGCCGATGAGCTCCGTGATCTCGGCGTTGAGCGGGTCACGGCCGGCCTCGTAGCGGAGCATCGCGGCGGTCAGGCTGCAGGCGAGCGGCCAGTCGGCGTAGTAGTCCTTCGCGCGGGAGTCGAGGAAGATGAAGCGGGCCATGTTGGGACGGTCGGAGTCGAAGTGCGGCGAGAACAGGGCCCGTCCCAGCAGGTTCGACGCAACGAGGTCCTGGCGGGCGTTATAGACGACGGCGGGCACGGCCAGGCTGTCCAGCACCCGCTGGACTGACGGGCGCACGGTGACGGCCGCCGTCGTTCTTCCCGGAACGCTGCTTGCGGAGGCGGGCCGTGCGAGGTCCAGCAGGTGTTCGCGTTCGACGTCGGTCAGGTGCAGTGCGCGGGCGATGGCGTTGAGCACGCTCTCGGACGCGCCGTGGATGTTGCCGCGCTCCAGCCGGGTGTAGTAATCGACGCTGACGCCGGCGAGCTGGGCGACCTCTTCGCGCCGGAGCCCGGGCACGCGCCGCTCGTCGCCGAAGTCGGGCAGCCCGGCCTGCGCGAGGGTGACGTTCGCCCGCCGGGAGACGAGGAACTTCCGGATGTCGTCTTTGTTGCTCATGTGATCACGCTATGCCTAAGTGTCGAGGGGGCAAGGGCCAAGCCCTGCTCTTGTCATTAGACCGCGGCGGCCACCCGTTCCGGGAGGCCCGGACAGGGCCTCCCGGAACGGAACGGGCATGCATGTCCCTACTTGTCGTCGGCGAAGACCTGCCTGGCGACGCCCATCGCGGACATGCCCGTCGGCCAGTTTCGGGGTTCAGGCTTCGGGGATGACCATGGCGAAACGTTCCTCGCGGGCTTCGTCCGGATCGGGTCCGTTGCGCACGCCGGCGTCGAGGGCGTCGATGGCAGCGAGCTCGCCCGTGCTGAGCTCGAAGTCGAAGACGTCGAAGTTTTCGGCGATGCGTGCCGGGTTCGTCGATTTGGGGATGGCTGAGCGGCCCTGCTGGAGGTGCCAGCGCAGCATGACCTGGGCGGCGCTCTTACCGTGCACCTCCCCGATGGCCGCGATCGCGGGATCTTCCATCACGTTCCGGCGGCCCTCGCCCCAGCCGGGGTAGAAGGTGATGCCGCCGATCGGCGACCATGCCTGGGTGAGGATGCCGTGGTCTGCGTCGGCGGTCTGGACGTCGGGCTGGGTGAAGTACGGGTGCAGTTCGATCTGGTTCACTGCCGGGACCACATCGGTTGCGGCGAGCAGCCGTTGCAGGTGGTGCGGCATGAAGTTGCTGACGCCGATCGCCCGGACGCGACCGTCGGCGAGCAGGGTTTCCAGCGCCTTGTACGCGGCAATGGTCTTCTCGAACCTGTCGGGTGCAGGCTGGTGCAGGATGAGCAGATCAAGGTAGTCGACGCCGAGCTTGGCGGCTGCCTTCTCCCAGGCGTGCAGCGTCCGGTCATAGCCGTAATCGCTCACCCAGACCTTGGTCTCGATGAACACTTCCGAACGGTCAACGCCGGAGCGGCGGATGCCTTCGCCCACCTCCCGTTCGTTGCCGTACGCTGCGGCGGTGTCGATGTGTCGGTAGCCGGCGGACAACGCGGCCTGGACGGCCGCCGTCGTCTCCTCCGGCGGGCTCTGGAAGACGCCCAGTCCGAGGGCGGGCATCGTGACACCGTTGTTGAGCGTGAGTTCTGGTTTCATGACTTCAATGCAACCGTGATCTGCCCACGGCCGGGAGTTCCTGCTGTTCCAAGTACTGCCAGTGCCTCCCTCGCGCTTCAGCCGCCGGGTAGCGTTGGTGCAATGACACACAGCGACGACGTGCGGAAGTTCCTGACGTCCCGCCGGGCCCGGATCACGCCCGAGGAGGCCGGACTGCCGGTCTACGGCGGCAACCGGCGTGTGGCGGGCCTGCGCCGCGAGGAGGTCGCGATGCTCGCCGGGATGAGCGTTGACTACTACATCCGTCTGGAGCGCGGAAACCTCTCCGGCGCCTCAGACGGCGTCATCGAGGCACTCGCCCGCGCACTGAAGCTCGACGACGCCGAAACGGCGCACCTTTTCGATCTCGCCCGTGCTGCCACTGCCTCCCCGCGCGTGCGGCGCAAGCGCAGCCCGCAGACGGTGCGGCCCAGCGTGCAGCGCGTCATTGACGCGATCACGACGGCGCCGGCCTGGGTCCGCAACGACCGCGGCGACGTGCTTGCGGCCAACGAGCTCGGAGGCGCCCTTTACATGGACCTGATGGCCGAGCAGGTCACTCCGCCGAACAGCGCACGGTTCACCTTCCTGAACCCCAAGGCGCGGGAGTTCTTTGCCGACTGGGAGCGCTCCGCGGACGACATCGTCGCCGTCCTGCGGTCCACAGCCGGGAAAAACCCCTACGACAAGGACCTCACGGATCTGATCGGCGAACTCTCCACCCGGAGCGAGGAGTTCCGCACCCGTTGGGCCCGGCACGACGTGAAGTACCACCGGACCGGGCGCAAACGGCTGCACCACCCCATCGTCGGCGACCTGGACCTGAGCTTCGAGGCCCTGGAGCTCCCCTCAGACCCGGGGATGCGGACCAACGTGTACACGGCAGATCCCGGAACACCGTCCGAGGACGCGCTGAAAGTCCTGGCCAGCTGGGCCGCCACCCAGCGTGAAACGGCCCAGGCCGCAGTCACGGAGAAACAATAAGCCACAGCCCCGGCTTGTTACCCGCGTCACATTCGTCTATCGTAGTCGGGGGCCACAGCGTGGTGGCCCTTTCTAAATTGGGGAGACAACTTAGTGAATGAGAAGCTGCGGGTGCTGGTCAGCGTTGACCTCGACGGCGCCAAGGCCCAGGTAAAGACCCAGGGCCACGTAACTGTTCAAAGCATTCAGGGCCTGTACGACGTCATGAAGCGAGCCGACTCCCTGGTTCCGGGACTGGCGCTGGAACTGGATATGACCCTGGCCGATGTGGAGCCGCAGGCCATGGAGGAGCTCCGCGGCTGCGCCCGTTCCCATCACCTTCCGCTGCAGGTCGATCCGCTCCAGCGCGACTACCGGTTCAGCATCCTGACGCCGAACATCACGGCGGCGAACACCGCAGCACCCATGCTGGCGGCACTCCCGGCCGTGCCGGCTGAACTGGCAGCCGCGTGACCCTCACCGCACGAAGCCGGAGCTAAATCCCGGCGGCCCAGTCCTCGTCGTAATAGCGACCGCGGAAGTGGGCACGGAGGTACTCCCCCACAACGGCGGCCCCCAGGTCACCGGTGTCGGGGGCCACCACCCGGCCGTCGATCCGGCGGGCCAGCCGCTGCACGAACCGTTCCAGGCCCGGGTCATCGCCGAGCCGGAAGAAGGTGGCCTGCGTGCCGGCGCGTGCGAGCCGGTCCAGCTCCGCGACGGTGACGCGGATGGTCTCCGGATCCGGCGGCCAGCTGAACCACGATTCGCCGTCGGCCAGCAGGTGCGCAGTAGGCTCGCCGTCGGTCACCACCAGCAGGACGGGCTGCATCGACGGATGCTGGCGGAAGAAGCGGCCGGCCAGCAGCAGGCCGTGGTGCAGGTTGGTTCCCTGCTCGCGAAACGGCGGCAGGGCAGTGAGCTCGCCGATGTCCATGGACTGCGCGTAGCGGCCGAACGTGATCAGCTGCAGCCGGTCCCCGCGGAAGCGGGTTGAGACGAGGTGGTGCAGGGCGAGCGCCGTGCGTTTCATCGGCACCCACCGCCCCTCGGCTGCCATCGAGAAGGAGACGTCGGCAAGGAGGACGACGGCGGCCTGGGTGCGGGCCTCCGTCTCCGTCACCTCGATGTCTCCCACAGCGAGGCGCAGTCCCTGGCCGGGATCGCCGCCGTCGGCCATGGTGCGCCGGATCGCGTTGGTCATGGTCCGGGTGACGTCCCATGGCTCCGCATCTCCGAACTCCCACTGGCGGCTGGAGCCGGTCTGCTCGCCGGCGGCCCCGGCGACGCGCGTGTCCCTGCCGCCCTGCCGGCCGGACAGCTGCCTGGCGGTATCCCGCAACAGTGACTTCCCAAGCCGCCGCATGGCCTGGGGCGACAGCCTGAGGTCGCCGTCGGCCCCGCGCCGCAGGTAGCCGCCGTCCTGCATCGCCCGCTCGATCTCCGCGAGGGTGCGGGCCGTCACCGCGGCGTTCTTCCCGAGCTGCCGGGCCAGGGCATCGAGGTCCAGGTCGTCCAGGGTTGACCCGTTGTAGGACTGGGAAAGCTGTTCGGACAGTTCGTCCAGCTCGGCGATGTCCTGCAGCACGCCGGTGCCGTCGCCCAGCCCAAGCCCCTCCTGGCCTTGGAAGCGTTCGGAGCCGCTCCAGTCCTCGCCGGGACGCAGGGCCCGCAGGCTGTCGTCGAGCTGGTAGAGCTGGGCCATGAGTTCCGCCGAGCCGAACGCCTGGGCGGACAGCCGCATCAGCTCCTCGCGCTGCTCCGGGGACATGGACTGCAGCATCCGCTGGGCCGCGGCGGCACGCTTGGCGAGGGCGTCCACCAGCTCCTCGACCGACTGCGGATTCTCCGGAAAGTAGTCACCGTGCTTGCCCATGAACTCCCGGAAATCCGCGTCGGTGTCCTCACCGCGGCGGTGCTTGCCGAGCAGCTCGTTGAGGTCGCGCAACATCTCGCTCACAGCTTCGCGGTCCTCTTCGGTAGCGTTCTCGAGTGCCTGCTTCATGCCGGCAAACCGCTGGTCAAGGACTTCGCGGCCCAGCAGGTCCTTGATCCGCTCGTACGCTTCCCGGGCGCTGCCCGATTGCCAGTCATAGGACGCGAGCTCGTTGACCGCAGCCGCCGTGGACGGGGGCAGGTTCTGCAGCTGCATCTCGCGGAAGGCGCGGTCGTTGTTGTCCATCATGGCGTCGCGGGCCAGCTGCTTGCGCTCCTCCAGCACCGCGGTATCCAGCAGCTTCTTGACTTCGTTGAGCGTGCCGTCCAGCCGGTGCCGGCCCAGCAGTTCACTCCGCCGCTGCTGGACGCGCCGGGCCAGGTTGTCCAGCCCCTCGCGGTTCTGGCCGCCGCGCCGCAGGAACTCCTGCAGGGCATGCCGGGGCGAGTACCCCGCCATGACATCCTCGGCGATCGCGTCCAGCGCCTCCGCCAGGTCCACCGGCGGCGCAAGCGGGTCCGGGCCTCCGGCGTACCGGCCGTACCTGGACCGGTTGTGAAGGGTCATGATGCCTCCTGTACTGGCTATCTGTACCCGGCGGGAACTGGGCTTAGCCGTAGACCGTTTCCTCGTCGTCGGACTCCTTGGAGATCCGCCGGGCGAGGTAGAGACCCTCCAGCGCAAGTTCGACGGCGGCCGCCCGCTGCCCGTCGTTTGTCGCGCCAAGGCGTTCACCGATTTTGTCGTAGAGACTTGAGCCGTTCAGGGACGGAAGGTTCTCGAGGAACTCCCGTGCCGTGACCTGGTCCCCGGTGGTCACGGTGGTGTGGCCGTCGAGGGCGGCCACGAGCGGGCCCATGTCGATGCCCTGGAAGTGCGCCCGGACGGCTTCGGCGGTGGCAGTACGTAGGAGATGGTCTAGAACGCCCTGTTCACGGCCCTCTTCGCCGGACTCGAACTCGATCTTTCCCGTGAGGACCTCGACGGCGGTCTCGAGGTCGATGATCCGCGCCACGGCTGGGTCCTCGCCGCGCACGCTGGCCCGGCGCAGGGCGGCGGCGGCGACGGTTTCGGCACCGGCGATGGCGAACCGCGCGGATACCCCGGAGGTCTGGTTAATGGCCGGCGACTGCCGCAGCGCCCGGGTGTAGCGGGCCAGGATCTCGAGGATGACGGGCGGCACGTCGGCCACCAGCTTCCCCTCCTGCCGGATGACCGAAACCTCATCATCGAGCTCGATGGGATAGTGGGTCCGGATCTCGGCGCCGAAGCGGTCCTTCAGCGGCGTGATGATCCGGCCGCGGTTGGTGTAGTCCTCCGGGTTGGCCGACGCGACGACCAGCACGTCCAGCGGCAGGCGCAGCACGTAGCCGCGGATCTGGATGTCGCGCTCCTCCATCACGTTGAGCATCGATACCTGGATCCGCTCGGCGAGGTCCGGGAGTTCGTTGATGGCGATGATGCCGCGGTTGGAGCGCGGGACGAGGCCGTAGTGGATGGTCTCCGGGTCCCCGAGGCGGCGGCCCTCGGCCACACGCATGGGGTCGACGTCGCCGATCAGGTCGGCCACGGAGGTGTCCGGCGTCGCGAGCTTTTCGACGTACCGTTCCGAGCGGTGGCGCCAGGCCACCCGCATCCGGTCCCCTTCCGTGAGGGCGCGGGCGCGGGACTGCTCGGTGATCGGCTCATAGGGGTGTTCGTTGAGCTCGGAATCCTCGATCACCGGCGACCACTCGTCCAGCAACCCGGCCAGCGTCCGGAGCAGCCGGGTCTTGCCCTGCCCGCGTTCTCCGAGCAGGACGACGTCGTGCCCGGCGATCAGGGCACGTTCGAGCTGCGGCAGGACGGTCCGGCTGAAGCCGAACAACCCTGGCCACGGATCGCGTCCGGCGGCGAGCGCCGCTATCAGATTGTCGCGGATTTCGTGGCGCAGGTCCTTGTGGACGTGGCCGGACGCACGCAGTTCGCCAACGGTGAAGATATCGGGACGATCACTCACCCCTCTACCGTAGTCCTCGGGGGTGCGGGGAATCGAGCAATCTGCCCGGATTCCTGCCCGTTCGCATATGCACCACCTACGCTTAGATCTTGATGACCATAGGAACGCCCACGGCGCAGGCTTCGGAGGAACCACCGGGACCGCCGTCGAAACCGGAAAGCACGCTCCTCCTTTTGGTGCGCCACGGGGAAACGCCCACTACGGGCATGGTGCTGCCGGGCCGGGCACCGGGGCTCCACCTGTCCGACCGTGGCCGGGCCCAGGCCGAGCGGGTCGCGGAACGGCTCACGGGCCTGACGGTGGACGCCGTCTACTCCTCGCCGCTGGAGCGCACCCGCGAGACTGCCGAGCCAACCGCGTCCGGCTTCGGCGTTGAGGTGCTGGAGGAGGCCGGCCTGGTCGAATGCGACTTCGGCGAGTGGACCGGCGTCGCGCTCTCCGAACTGGCCGGCCTGCCCGAATGGCAGACCGTGCAGCACAACCCGTCGGCCTTCCGCTTCCCCGACGGCGAGAGCTTCCAGGAGATGCAGGAGCGGATCGTCGGGGCGCTCGAGGTGCTGGGAACAGCGCATGCCGGGGGCGTCGTCGTCTGCTTTTCCCACGCCGATCCCATCAAGGCTGCCGTCGCCCACGCCTTGGGCACGCCCCTGGACCTTTTCCAGCGGATCGTCATCAGCCCGGGGTCCGTTTCGGCGATCTCCTTTTCGGACGGCCAGGAGCCCGCCGTGCTCATGGTGAACTCCACGTCGGAGCCCCTGAGCGGCCTGAGGGCGTCCTGACATGGCTGTGTGTGCACGCGAGCTGACGCTGCTCACCGGGGGCGGGATCGAGCTGCTCGGACGCATCCCGCGCAGCAGCAACGAGACGTTCCTGGTCGAGGTCTCCGCCGGGGACGACACCGGATTTGCGGTGTACAAGCCCGAGGCCGGAGAGCGGCCGCTGTCCGATTTCGAGCCCGGGCTGTACCGGCGGGAGCGCGCGGCGTACCTGCTCAGCGAGTCCCTGGGCTGGGGATTCGTGCCCACGACGGTGATCCGCGAGGAGGCACCCCTGGGGGTCGGGTCGCTGCAGTGGTTCATCGACTGCGACTTCAGCGAGCACTACTTCACGCTCTACGCCGACGTCCCGGAAACGCACCGCGACCTGGCCCGGATCGCCTTGTTCGACTACGTCGCCAACAACACGGACCGCAAGAGCGGGCACGTGCTGCGCGGCGACGACGGGCGGGTGTGGGGCATCGACCACGGGCTGTGCTTCTCGGCGATCTTCAAACTGCGCACCGTGATCTGGGACTTCGCCGGCGACCCCATCCCCGAGGCCCTGCTGGAGGACATCGCCCCACTCGCCGAATCCGTGCCTGACGACGTGGCGGAGCTCCTCGACGGCTCGGAGGTCACCGCCCTGCAGCGCCGCGTCCGCCGCCTGCTGCACGAACCCGTGCTCCCGGTGGACCGCACCGGCATGAGGTATCCCTGGCCGCTGGTGTAGGCACGTTGGAAGCGCGATCTACGCGTAGGGGTCGGCGATGCCGATGTACTGCGTGGTGGTGTACTCGGCGATGCCCTCGGAGCCGCCTTCGCGTCCGAGGCCGGACTGCTTCACCCCGCCGAAGGGTGCTGCGGCGTTCGAGATGACGCCGGCGTTGAAGCCGACCATGCCGAACTCGATCTGCTCGGAGACGCGCAGGAGCCGGTTGAAGTCGCGGCTGTAGAGGTACGCGGCAAGGCCGTACTCGGTGGAATTCGCCATGGCGATGGCCTGCTCCTCGGTGCTGAACATGGTGATCGGGGCGACCGGGCCGAAGATCTCGGTGCGCAGGATCTCCGCGCTGTTGGATACTCCCGCCAGGACTGTGGGCTGGTAGAAGTAGCCGGGGCCATCCACGGGCGCGCCGCCGGTGACGACAGTTGCGCCGGCAGTCACAGCGTCCTCCACCAGAGCGTGCACGTCCTTGCGCGCGCCGCCGTCAATCAGCGGTCCCACTGTGATGCCGGATTCGGTGCCACGGCCGGGACGCAGGGCTTTCATCGCCTCGGCGAACTTGGCCGTGAACTCCTGTGCCACGGTCTCGTGCACGAGGAACCGGTTGGCGGCGGTGCAGGCCTCCCCCATGTTCCGCATCTTCGCCGCCATCGCGCCCTGCACTGCCTTGTCCAGGTCGGCGTCCTCAAACACGATGAACGGGGCGTTGCCGCCGAGCTCCATCGAGGTGCGCAGCACGTTCTGGGACGCCTCCGCCATCAGCTGCTTGCCCACGGGCGTCGAACCCGTGAAGGACACTTTCCGGAGCCGGGCATCCTTTAGCAGCGGCCCGGAGATGGACGAAGCCGACGACGACGAGACGACGTTCAGCGCCCCGGCCGGGAGGCCCGCCTCGATCATCACCTGCGCGAAAAGCTGCGAGGTCAGCGGCGTGAGCTTTGCCGGCTTGAGCACCATGGTGCATCCGGCCGCCACGGCAGGCGCAACCTTGCGGGTGGCCATCGCCAGCGGAAAGTTCCACGGCGTGATCAGCAGGCACGGCCCCACCGGTTTGTGCTGCACCAGGATCTTGTTCTTGCCCTCGGGCGTGGTCAGGTACCGGCCGTAATCGCGCACCGCCTCCTCGGAGAACCAGCGCAGGAACTCGGCAGCGTAGGTCACTTCACCCCGTGCCTCGGCCAGCGGCTTGCCCATTTCCAGAGTCATCAGCAGGGCAAAATCCTCCGCGCGTTCGGTCACCAGTCCGAAGGCCCGGCGCAGGATCTCGGCCCGTTCGCGCGGCGCGGTCCGTGCCCAGGACGCCTGCACGGCGTCCGCTGCGTCGAGCGCGGCGAGCGCGTCTTCGCTGGTGGCCGAGGCCAGCGTGGCCAGGACTTCGCCGGTTGCCGGGTCCTCGACGTCGAACGTGCCTCCGCCGGAGGCGGCCCGCCATTCGCCGTTGATCAGCAGCCCGGTGGGCACTGACGCCAGCAGTGCGGCCTCACGTTCGGTGGTCACAGTGTTTCCTTCAGCCACATCGGGCTCCTTACTATGCGTAGCTCATTCGAGAAACGAGCGTGGGTGCTGGACGGCGGTCCATTCGCGGGCCTGCTTGGGCAGGCATGCTCATCGGGCGAGGAATTCCCGGCTCGTGACCACCTCGCACATCGGCGAGAGCAGTTCCAGGAGGGCCAGGGTCTGCTGCTGGGCTTCGTCGCTGACTGCAGCGCAGGCGTCGGAAACGACGGTGACGAAGCGTCCGGCATCGACGGCGCCGAGGGCGGTCGAGAGGACACAGCAGTCCGTGGCTACTCCAGCGAGGACCATTTCCGCGCCCTCGGGCACCAGGGCGGCGAGCTCCGGTCCCCACTTGGAGAACGTCGGGGCATCGATCACGGTTGCCTCGCCTGGGACATCCATGGTGATGTCCCAGGCCCCGGAGCCGGACGGGAACCGCATTTCGTCCCAGCGCTTGTAGTAGGCGGCCCAGGCGCCGGTCTCCGCTTCGTCCCGGATGAACCGGGTGAAGACGGGACCGGAGCCGAGCGACTGCTGCAGCCTGCTGATCACGGGCACGATCTCCCTGTACCGGGGTACCTGCCATTGGCCCGCGTCACGGAACGCCCGCTGCATGTCGATCACCACGAGCGTGGCCCCGTCCCGCCGGGAACCGACGGGTTTCACAGGGTCTGGGCCGCGGTGCTGCGGTCGAGCATTTCCCGTCCGGAGAGGCGCTGGCGCCGGTGGGTGGCAAAGTAGACACCCGCTGCGACGGCGGCACCGACGTAGTAGGACAGGTCACCGATCTGCGGGAAGGCGGCCGCAATGGGGCCGGTGTAGACCGAGGACATCCAGAACGGTGAGGAGAGAACGACGCCGGCAGCCCAGGCCACGAAGCCCCATTCGAACTTCCGGCTCTTGTCGAAGAGCTCCCGCAGGCCCCGTTCGGTGCGCCGGCCGCCGAACAGGTAGTCGCACACCAGGACCGCGACGTACGGGGCGATGCAGTAGGCGGTCAGGTTGAGGAAGGCGGTGAAGCCGCTGTTGAAGCCAGTCTGGCCCCACAGTGCCACAAGGTAGGAGGCGACGCAGATGAAGACGACGGCGGTGTGGCGCTTCACGGGGACGCCCATGGTCTGGATGGAGATGGCCCCGCCGTAGACGTTCAGGAAGTTCTGGGTGAAGGAGGACAGTGCGACGACGCCCAGGCCGACGGCGGCCCAAGGGCCCATGAGCTCCTTGAGGGCGCCGATGCTGTCGGAAGCGGTGGTGGTCGATCCGAGCAGGGTGCCGAGGATGCCCATCCAGACGAGCGTGACGAAGTTGCCGGACATGGTGGCCCAGCCGGCGCCGCGACGGTTGCCGGGAGTGTTGGGGAGGTAGCGGGAGTAGTCGGAGGCGAACGGCATCCACGCGACGATGAAGGAGAAGAACCAGCCGAAGAAGATGATCCAGCCGCCGATGCCGTCAAAGCCGGGCGCGGATTCGTTGGCGGTGTTGACCACCTTGCCGTTGGCCGCTGCCACGATGGTGATGAAGACGAAGCCGACCACCAGGACGAACGACAGGATGCGCTGCAGGAAGTGGATCAGGTTGTAGCCGATGACGGCCACGCCGAGCTGGATGCCCATGAGGATCAGTGAGGAGACCCAGAACGGAATGTCGGTCAGCAGCGCGATGGCCTGGCCGCCGAGGATGACGGTCACGGCGGCCCAGCCGATGCCGGCGAACACGTTCACGTAGGCCACAGGAAACAGGTTGCCGATGAAGCCGAGCGGTCCGCGGCCCTGCATCTGCTGGGGAACACCCAGCCGGACTCCCATGGCTGACAGGTATCCCATGCCTGCCGACGAGGTCACGCCGGCGAGGACGATCGCCAGGACTGCGGCCCAGAACGGAAGGCCGAAGTAGGTGGCGCTGAAGCCGAGGACGACGATGGGGAAGTTCATCCCCGCGGCGAACCAGAGGAAGAACTGGGAGCGGGGCTTCCCGTGGCGTTCGACGTCGGGGATGTGCTCGATGCCGTATGGCTCGATTTTGGTGAGGCTGTCGCGGTAACCGCGGTCTTCTGCGACGCTGTTTTCAGCGGCGCTCATGGTTTCTGGGCTCATTGTTGTCCTATTGTGGGAGGCGCACCTCGGTGCGCTGCTTGAGAGCAGATTGGGTCGGCGCGGCTGGTTTCCTGTGCGAGGGTGGTCAGCCGCGCCGGAACTTTAGAGTTGGGCGAGTTCAGCGCCGTCGAAGAAGCGTCCGGCCTTGTAGACCATGGGTGCGGTGCTGCTGGTTTCCGCGTGGCGGACCCGGCAGATGAAGACCGTGTGGGTCTTGGCTTGGAACCGTTCCTGGATTTCGGCCTCCAGGGAAGCTGCAGAGCCGTCCAGGAGGGGGCTTCCCTTGGGCCCTTCATGCCAGTCGAGCTCGGCGAACTTGTCCGAGGCCTTCGAGGCGAAGACCTTCACCGTGTCCAGCTGTTCAGTCCCCAGGATGTTGATGCCGAGGTGGCTTGAGGAGAAGAGCGCAGGGTAGGTGCTGGACGTCTTCTGGACGCATACCAGCACCAGCGGCGGTTCGAGCGAGACAGAGCAGTAGGAGTTAGCCGCGAGCCCCTTGGGAGTTTCGCCTTCCTTGGTGGTCACAACGGTTACGCCGGTGATGAACTGCCTGTTGAAGGCCTTCATCAGGTCCGGGTCGAGTTCCGGGAAGTCGTCGCCGTCGGAAACAGCGGGAGCCGCGATACCGCGCAGTGGCCGGATGCCGAGGCCGGCGAGCAGTTCGCTGCCGTCCCAGGTCACTGATTCCCTGACGATCCGGCCTTCTTCGAGGACCAGGATGTTCGAACCCCGGGTCTGGACGGTGAGTCCCGTTGCCGGAACTCCAAGGTATTCATTGGTGTGCGTGCCGGTGGAGGTCCAGAAGACGGCGACGGTGCCGTCCCCTTCGACGACGTCATCGACCGTGGTTCGCAGGTCGGGGAAAGATTCCCGGACCGCAGCGATCTCTGACTTAAGGCCCGCAAGGTCGACAGTTGCACCCGTCGCCTTGCTGGTGCGCGTGTAGCCGGCGGCTACGAGGCCATCGAGGGCATCAAGGTCTCCCTTGTCCCAGGCCGCGAGCCAAGCCGATGTGATGAGCGGTTCCAAGGTCTGTTGCATACCAATGACGGTAATCCAGCTCACAACGCGAGGTCAAGAGGGAGATGCTAAATCCGCGGATTCATTGAAAAATCGGCGGTTTTCAAAAACATAGTCGAAGCCTGTTGACGCTTCTGATGCATGCAACATACGCTTTCATGTATGCAAGATGATCTCGAAGTAGCCAGCGAAGCAACTGACAGGGACGGGCTCCTGGACCGGATCCGCCGCCTCGTCCTGGGAGGCGACTTCCCCCCGGGCGCCGTGGTCCCCGAGGCGTTCCTCGCGCAGGAGTTCGACGTGAGCCGGACCCCGATCCGGGAAGCGCTGAAGCAACTGCAGCATGAGGGCCTGGTGGAAATCCGGCCGAAGGTCGGCACGTTCGTGCGGGAACCCACCCGCAGGGAGATCATCGAGCTCTTCCAGCTCAAGGAGTCCCTCGAGGGACTGGCGGCATCCCTGCTCGCCCGTCGCGGCGAGGTCCAGGAACTGGCCGTCCTGCGGCGGAACCTTGAGGAGTCAGAAATGACTTCGCTCACCCATGACACGGACGCCTATGCCCGGCTGGTGCATGAATTCCACTGGACGATCGTCCGCGGCTCGGACAACCGCAAGCTTGTTGAGCACTACGAGCGGCTCATGAACCAGCTCGCCTACCAGCGGCTGGTCCTGCGGACGGTTGAGCATCCGGGCCGGCTCGAAGCCTCCACCCGCGAACACCGCGCCGTCCTGGACATGATCGAACACAAAGACCCCTTCGGGGCCGAATCCGCCATGAGGAATCACGTTCACGCCTCATCGCGGGAGGCCCTGACCGATCCGGCGCAAGACCGCCGGAACTGAACCAACGACCCACGAAAGGAAGCCATGCGCTTCTCCATGATTGAAGTGATCCAATGACGAATGACCACGGGTTCGGCATCCGCAAGATCGTGTACTACAGCGAGGAAATCCTGCTCGAGAACGGGGCCTCCCCCGCCGTTCCCGCAGTCCGCGCCACGGCAGCAGCCGTCGTCCCCAACCCCTGGCTGGGCGGCAACCCCACCGACGACCTCAGCGACAAAGTGGTGCAGCTGGCCCCGGTGCTGGCCCGCAAACTTACCGAGGTGCTTGCTCACAACCTCGGCGGCGTCGACGCCATCGAGGCCTTCGGCAAGGCCGCGATTGTGGGCACGGACGGTGAAATCGAGCACGGCGCAGCGCTCATCCACACGCCGTTTTTCGGCAATCTCGTCCGCGAGTTCTTCGAAGGTGAGTCCATCATCTGCTTCGCCGATGACCGCGGCGACGCCGGCGCCTCCCTTGTTGTACCCCTGTGGCACAAGAACGCCGCGGCAACACGGACCCACTACCAAACCATCACCACGCGCATCGGTGACGCACCCCGCCCGGGTGAGATCGTCGTCGTCCTCGGTGCATCAACCGGGCCCCGCCCCCACTCCCGCATCGGTGACCGCCTCACCGATCCCATCGTCAAAGCAGACACACTAGGAGAACTTGTTTCATGAGCATCCGTAAGATCGTCACCCTGACCGAAGACGTCCTCATCGAAGGCGGCCGCGAGGTCAGCCCCGCAGCACGGGTCGCCGTCGTGGCAGCCATCGTCAAGAACCCCTGGGCAGGCCAGGGCTTCGTGGAGGACCTCTCCGCTGGCATCGACGGCAACGCCTCCGACATCGGCGCGCTGCTGGCGCCCCGCGTCCTTGAAGCCCTCGGCTCCCCGGCCGAGGCGTACGGCAAGGCCGCCATCGTGGGCCTGAACGGCGAAATCGAGCACGGCTCCGGGCTCATCCACACGCTTGCCTTCGGAAACCACTTCCGCGACGCCGCCAACGCCACAACGCTCCTGCCGGCAGTGGAAAAGCGCGGCCCGGCAGGTGTTGTCTTCGACATCCCGCTCAAGCACATCACCGACGCCACCATCCGCTCGCACCACCAGAGCATCGAGGTGCGGATCAACGACGCCCCGCACGCCGACGAGATCGTAATCGCCCTCGCCGCCGCTGCCCAGGGACGGCCCCAGCAGCGACTGGCAGCGTTCGCCACCGAAACGAACTAGGTGCCAGCCGCCGTGAGCCGCGACCGCATAGCCCTCATCCACGGCGTCGGCCTCGATGGGTCGATGTGGGGCCCACTCCGCGAATTCCTTGAACCGGAATACGACGTCCAGGTCCTGGAACTCCTGGGCCACGGGAACCGGCCCAAGGCTCCCGAGGGGGTAACGCTGGCCGGGCTCGCGGCGGACGTCGCCGAACGGCTCGAGCCAGACACACACCTGGTGGGCTTCTCACTGGGCGCCCTCGTGGCCCAGCACGTGGCCAGGTTCCGGCCTGACCTGGTCGCCACCCTGGTATCGGTCGCCTCGGTCTGCGCACGCACCTCCGAGGAGCACGCCGCCGTCATGGTGCGGCTGGCCTCGGCGGGATCCGACTTCCCGGCAACCGTGGAGGCATCGATCCGCCGCTGGTATCCGGAAGGGTCCTCCGTCCCGGCGGAGACGGTCGAAGCGACGCGGGAGGTCCTGCTGAAGAACGATCCGCAGTCCTTCCTCGCCTGCTACCAAGTGTTCGCCACCGCAGACACGGAAATCGCCGCCGAGCTGCCCCTTATCACCGTTCCTTCCCACGCCGTGACCGGCGAGCTGGATCCGGGGTCGACGCCCGGGATGAGCGCCCGGCTGGCCGCGGCCATCCCCGGCTGCACCTACTCCGTCATCAGCGGCGCCCGCCACATGATGCCGGTGGAACGCCCCCACGAGCTCGCCAACACGCTTACCGCTTTCATCAAGGAGCATTCACATGTCCGTTGAACGCCGCTACAACCACTTCATCAACGGGGAATTTGTCCCGCCGTCATCCGGCGAATACTTCGACAGCACCAACCCGGCGACCCTCGACGTGCTCTACCAGGCCGCACGGGGCAACGCGGCCGACGTCGAAAGGGCAGTCTCTGCGGCATCCGCGGCCTTCGAGAACCCGAACTGGCGGAGCCTGAGCCAGACCAAGCGCGGGCACCTGCTACGCCGCCTCGGCGACCTGGTCGGTGAGCACGCCGACGAGCTCGCCCGGATGGAAAGCCAGGACAACGGCAAGCTCCTGCGGGAGATGCGGGCGCAGCTGGCGTCCATGCCGGAGTATTACTACTACTACGCCGGGCTGGCCGACAAGATCCAGGGCGACACCATCCCCGCTTCCACGCCCGCCATCCTGAACTACACGCTCCGCGAACCGCTGGGCGTAGTGGGTGCCATCACACCGTGGAACTCACCGCTGACACTGACCACCAGCAAGCTGGCCCCTGCCCTCGCGGCCGGCAACACCATCGTCATCAAGCCGTCCGAATACACCTCGGCCACCGTCCTCCGGCTGGCGGCCCTTGCCGATGAGGCAGGCTTCCCGGCCGGCGTGATCAACGTGGTCACCGGCTTCGGCGCAGAAGCCGGCGCGGCCCTGGTGGACGACGCGCGGCTGGCCAAGATCTCCTTTACCGGCAGCACCAGCACCGGCGCGCGGATCGCCTCGTCCACGGCATCCCGCTTCATCGGCTCCACCCTGGAGCTGGGCGGCAAGTCACCGAACATCGTCTTCGAGGACGCCGACATCACGAACGCGTCCATGGGTGTGGTGGCAGGCATCTTCGCGGCGGCGGGCCAGACCTGCATTGCGGGCAGCCGCGTCTTCGCGCACAAGTCCGTCTACGACGAACTGCTGGAACGCGTCGCCAACCGTGCCCGCAGCATCGTGATCGGCGATCCGTTGCTCGACGCCACCGAGCTCGGCCCGCTGGCCTTCCAAGACCAGCGCGACAAGGTGGCCAGCTACGTTGACCTGGGCGTCTCGGAAGGAGCCACCGTCCTGACCGGCGGCGGCCGTCCCAACATCCCGCTCGGCGGGTACTTCTTCGAGCCCACGGTGCTGACCGACGTCGACAATTCCATGCGCGTGGTGCGGGAAGAGATCTTCGGCCCGGTCGCGGCCATCATGCCCTTCGAAACGGAGGAGGAGGTGCTCCAGCTCGCCAACGACACCACGTACGGCCTGGCCGCCGGCGTCTGGACCACCAACCTGGCCCGGGCGCACCGGATGGCCAGCCGGCTGGAGGCGGGAACGGTATGGGTCAACACCTACCGCGCCATGTCCCCCGCGTCCCCGCGCGAAGGGTTCAAGACCAGCGGCGTCGGCGTCGAGCACGGCACCGAGAGCATCCGCGAGTACACCAGGCTCAAGAGCATCTGGATCAACACGGACGAGTCCCCCATTGCCGATCCCTTCATCATGAGGAGCTGAAATGCCTCTTATCGAAGTTTCCATCGCCCGGGGCCGGACCCCCGAGCAGCTCCGCGCGCTTATCGCCGAGCTGCACCGCGCCGCCGAAAACGCCGTGGGCGCAGTCCCAGACAACACCACCGTCATCATCCGCGAGATCGAGCATGAACACTGGTCCCGCGGCAACCAGACCATCGCCGAACGCAACGCAGCGGCCGCAGAAAGCAGGAGTTCGTAATGCGCTTTTCCCTCTTCGTCCACATGGAGCGCTGGGACGAGTCCGTCTCACACCGCGAGTGCTTCGAGAACCTGACGGAACTCGCCCTCATCGCCGAGGCCGGCGGCTTCAGCACCGTCTGGATCGGTGAGCACCACTCGATGGAGTACACCATCTCTCCCAGCCCGATGCCGCAGCTCGCCTACCTGGCAGCCCGCACCTCGCGCATCCGCCTGGGTGCCGGCACCATCATCGCGCCCTTCTGGAACCCGCTCCGCGTGGCCGGCGAAGCGGCGCTGCTGGACGTCATCAGCAACGGCCGGATGGAAGTGGGACTGGCCCGCGGCGCGTACCAGTTCGAGTTCGACCGCCTCATGGGCGGTATGTCAGCGGTCGACGGCGGCAAGCACCTGCGCGAGATGGTGCCGGCCGTGCGCGCGCTCTGGGAGGGTGACTACGCGCACGACGGCGAGGTCTGGCAGTTCCCGACCTCCACCAGCGTGCCGAAACCGCTGCAGAAGCCGACCCCGCCCATGTGGATCGCGGCCCGCGACATCTCCTCGCACGAGTTCGCCGTCGCCAACGGCTGCAACGTGATGGTGACGCCGCTGATGAAGGGCGACGAGGAGGTGGAAGACCTTGCGCGCAAGTTCGACACCGCCGTGGAGAACAACCCCGGCGTACCCCGCCCGGACCTCATGGTGCTCCGCCATACCCATGTCCACCCCGCCGACGAGCCCGAGGGCTGGCGCCGTCCGGCCGAGGGGATCCAGAAGTTCTACCGGACGTTCGATGCCTGGTTCGGCAACAAAACCACCCCGAAGAACGGATTCCTCGAGCCCAGCCCCGAAGAGAAGTTCGCCGACCGCCCCGAGTTCACGCCGGAGTCCCTGCACCAGACGGCGATGATCGGTACGCCCGAGGAGGTCATCGAGCGGCTCCGCCACTACGAGGCCCTCGGCGTCACCGAGTTCAGCCTCTGGTCCGACAACAGCCTCACCCACGAGGAGAAGAAGCGTTCGCTGGAGCTCTTCATCGAGCACGTGGTGCCTGCCTTTCAGGAGCAGCCCGTAGCCGCGGCGCGCTAAGTCGAACCAAGTAGCGCGAACGGACACCTGTGGCCCTGGGGAGATGTTTTCCCGGGGCCACAAGTGTCCGTTCGCGCTCGTGACTGTGCCCGTCAGCGGTCAGTACACTGGGACGCATGACCGAGCAGGAACCGGCCCCGGTCCAGGATGCCGAGGCTCCCCGTCTGACCGATCCCGACGCCGTCGATACCTCCCTGCGCAGCCCTGAACAGCGGTCCCGCACCTTCGCCGGAATCCTGGTGAACACGGCGCTGGCCAACATCACCACCAGCTACCTCTGGTTCGCGCTGACGTTCTGGGTGTATCTGGAGACGCGCAATGTGATCGCCACCGGAGTGGTGGGCGGCGTCTACATGTTGCTGATCGCCCTGTCCAGCATCAGTTTCGGGACCTTCGTGGACCGCTACCGCAAGCTCGCGGTGATGCGCTTTGCCGCCGGCTTCACCCTGGTGATGTTCGTGTTGTCCGGAGTCATGTTCCTGCTGGCACCCACCTCGCTGATCCTGGACCTCGCCCAGCCCTGGTTCTGGCTCTTCACGCTGATCATCCTGGTGGGCGCGGTGGTGGAAAACATGAGGAACATCGCACTGTCCACCACGGTCACCATCCTTATCGAACCGGACCGGAGGGCCAACGCCAACGGGCTGGTGGGCATGGTGCAGGGCCTGATGTTCATCGTCACCTCCCTGCTCTCCGGGCTGTCCGTCGGGCTGCTCGGCATGGGGTGGACCATCGTCGTCGCACTGGTCCTCACCGCATTGGCGTTCGCCCACCTGCTCACCCTGCGCATGCCCGAGGAAGTGCGCGCGGCCGCCTCGGATGCACAGGGCGGATTCGATCTGCGCGGTTCGCTCGCTGCCGTGCTGGCCATCGCCGGGCTGTTCGCGCTCATTCTGTTTTCCACCTTCAACAACTTCATCGGCGGCGTCTACATGGCGCTGATGGACCCGTACGGACTGGAAATGTTCTCCGTGGAGATGTGGGGCGCCGTCTTCGCGCTCGGCTCCACCGGGTTCATCGTGGGCGGCGCACTGATCGGCAAATTCGGACTCGGCCGGAACCCGCTGCGGACCCTGCTCATCGCTGTGGCTGTGATGGGGCTGCTCGGCGCGGTGTTCACACTGCGGGAGTGGGCCTGGCTGTACGTCGCAGGCATCTGGCTCTACCTGGTGCTGATACCGTTCGTGGAGGCGGCCGAGCAGACAGTCATCCAGCAGGTGGTACCGCTTCCCCGCCAGGGCCGGGTATTCGGGTTTGCCATGGCCTTCGAGTCGGCCGCCGCGCCGGTCACCGCATTCCTCATCGCGCCGATCGCCCAGTTCTGGATCATCCCGTACGCGCGGTCCGCCGAGGGCGCCGCGCAACTGGCCCCGCTCCTGGGCGGGGGCACCTCCCGCGGCATCGCCCTGGTGTTCCTCGTGGCGGGAATCATCATGATCGCCGCTGCGCTGGCGGCTTTTCTGACGCCGGTCTACCGCCGGGTTTCGGCCTCGTATACGCAGGCGGCCGGCGGCGCGGCAACCTCTGCGTGAGCAGCTCTTTACGGCGTGCTGCCGTCTGCTTCCGTGCCTGACCTTTGGACCATGCCTGACCTTTGGACCATGGCGACAGACCGGCTGATGGCGACGATCCGGACGGTCACGCCTGCCAGGACCAGAACGACGCCCAGCGCAACCAGGATCCAGGTGGGAACCGCGGCTGCCCCGATGCTGCGGTAACAGCTTGCCGCCGCTCCGGCGCCGCGGTGGAGCGCGTCGAATGCTTCAGCGGCGCGGCTGTCCGGCATGAGCGGGCTGCCACAGAGCGGGCCGGTCTTCTGCAGGCCGAAGACGATGCCGCCAAGCAGCGCGGCGAAGCCGGCTCCGATCAGCCAGAGCCAAGCCTGCCATGGGGCGGTTTTCCGCCGGACCGTTGTACCTCGCACGTCACTCCCTAGAAAACGGCGGTACCGAAATCATAAGGGGAATCGTACTCAAACGGACGACGGCGGGCCGTCCCGCCGTCGTCGTCTTTCAGTTAGGCGCAGCGAGCCTGGGGTGCCTCAATGATGGCCAGCTGGCCGGTTTCGGGGACGCCGGGGAACTGCACCGGCGCAGGCTCGACAGCCGCCACCGGGGGCTCCTGCTGGGAGCGCATGCGGACGAGCGCTACCGCGGAAATGAGGAACCACGCGACGTTCGTGACCACGGAGGGCCAGGCTTCATGGAAGGCGCCATTGACAATGAAGGCGCACGAACCGAGGAGATTCGCCATCTGGAAGCCTTTGCCGGCCTTCAGCCAACCCATGGACACAGCCAGGTAGGCACTCAGAATGGCGACCGCGCCTGCCCAACCGGAGATTTCCCACAGCAGTTCCATGATGTCCTTTCAGGGTTGATGCCCGGCTGCCATTCACTGGACGGAGTGGAGATGAGGGCTGTATGTAAGTGTTTCGGGAGTGGCTCCATTGCCAAAGGATCAGTGGTGGTTTGACCAGCATCTGCTCAGCCGTCCGCCCATGATGGACGGCCGGGGTGTATCCCTTACCTGTACTTTTAACAGCAATTATGGGGAAGAAGTAACTTTAGATCAATTGCATTCCGCTGAAGATATGGTTTAGAACTACTTAACATGGATATCGATCCGCGCAGGCTGCGAGTTCTTCTTGCCGTTGCCCGCACCGGCGGGGTGCTCGCCGCGGCCGACGAACTGGGGATTACGCCCTCGGCGGTGTCCCAGCAGCTCAATAAATTGGAGGACGAGACGGGGCATGCGCTGGTCGTGCGCACACCCAAAGGCTCCATCTTGACACCCGCCGGCCTGGCCATCGCAGAAGCCGGCGAGGAGATCGAACGCGCACTCAGCGTGGCCCGCGCCCGGATCGAAGGCGGGGCCAAGATCGCAGGCGTGGTGCGGGTGGGCGGATTCACCAGCTTCGTCCGCACGGTGGTAATCCCGCGCCTGCCCGAGTGGCGCCTCCAGTACCCGCAGTTGCAGATCCGGATGATCGAGGACGACTTCCCGGCCCTGATGCGGCTGCTCCGTCAGCGCGCGCTCGACGCCGTGGTGGTGGAACTCGATTCGACGACGGCCGGGAACCGTTCGCTTACCGCCGGGATGACCGAGGAGCCCCTGCTGGACGAGCCCTGGAAACTGGTGGTTCCCGCGGGTGCCCTGCTCAGCACCGAGAACATAGACCTTGGCCGCCTGCCACTGCCGTGGCTCGGCGTCGACTCATCGGCGGCCAACGCATCGGTGCTCGGCCGGCTGCGTGAGTCAACGGGCGCCCAACTGGAGACCGTGCACCAGTACCAGGACACGCTGACCGCTCTGGCACTTGTCGCTGCGGGCGAGGGCGTTGCCATCGTGCCCACGCTGGCGTTGAGCGGCATCAACCAGGCCGGGGTGGACATCCTGGACGTCCCGGGGCTGGGTACGCGGCGCATCGTTCTGCGGCGGTTTGACCGGCGGCGGTCTGCCAGTACCCCGGTGGACACGGTCGCGCGCCTGCTGCGGGAATCGGCTGCGGCGTTCGACACGCGGTCGACGTCTTGAGCTTTATACCTGAGGAACGCCGCCTGGCCCACCGTCGTCGGGAATCCCGATGGCGTTGATGTGGCGAAAAGAGCTTTTGTGCGCCGCTGAAGGTGTCAGTCGATGCCGCAGCACGATTGCCTGAGCGGGGCATGGCTATTTCCGCCGACCCGATTCGGGCATAGTGTGGAACCACCACCGATGGAGCGGCAGGGACGCGAAATTAGCGTTGCCACCCGCGACAACAAAGGAGACTGTCATGTTGCTTTGGATAGCCATCATTATTGCGGTTCTCTGGCTTCTCGGCCTGCTCGGCAACATCGGCGGCGGGCTGATTCACCTGCTTTTGGTTATCGCAGTGGTGGTCCTGATCTTCCACTTCGTCCGCGGCAGGTCCTCCCGCGTATAGCCTTGCGCCTGCACCCCGCGGCTACCAGGTCTTCTTCTGCGCCTTGACGACGTAGTGCCCGTCGCGTCCGGTGAACGTTACGAGATAGCCGCGCTTGGCGCCGTTGACCCGCGCCTGGCAATCGGTGTGGGTGCCGACCTTGATATTCGGGAAGTTCTTGCATTCCACGCCGGTGATCTTGACGCCGGCGTCCTTGGGGTGGGCGCGTGCCATGAGCCGGGCCGCGAGCAACTTGCCGCTGGCGGCTGCCGTGAATTTCTGAACCGCGGGCTTAGCTGCCGGTGCCGCCGTGGGCGCCGCGGTCACCGTGACTGTTGGCGCCGGGGTTGCCGGGGCGCAGCCGGCCATCGCCAGGGCCCCAAGCAGTGCCACTGCCGACAGGATAGTGCGCCTGATGTTCATTGCCGTCCTCCCGATCCGAAATGAAGCCCGTCCGGCCGCTACCAACTCTGCGGGGTATTCCTTGCGGAAAGGTTGGCGCGGGGGGACCCGCACCCTATGGGGCATTAGGGTAATGCCATGACCATGGGGGACAAGAAGTTGAACAGGCCTTCGCTCCGCCGCTGGCGGCGGCTGCTGGCGCCGGCCCTTGCCGGGCCGGATACGTGCTCATTGCTGTGGGCCTGCTGACACTGGCTTTCTGGTTCGGATACCGCCTGGGTGTCCGACGTACGGGCTAGTGGTTCGAAAAGGATTGCTGAACCGGGAAGCCGGGTGCAGTTCCCGCCCGGCTTCCCGGTGCCCGATCAATGCGTGGGGTAGCCCCGCGGCAGCATGGTCAGTGGATCTTGCCGCTGGGTTGGTCCTCGACGTCCTTGGGTGCCGCTAGATCCATCTCGTGCAGTGGCACCATTTTGGACTTGGTGATGTAGCGGTGACCCAGCCATAGGACTATGAAGACCGGCAATCCGATGTACGAGGACAGCACCTCCATCACTCGCCCGGCAAGCACAGCCTCGTAGTTCTGTCCCGCGATCACCAAGACCAGCAGGGCGAAGGCCAGGAGCGGGCCAACGGGGAAGAGGGACGCCTTGTACGGTAAGTCGCTGACCCTGTTCCCCTGGGCCAGGAAGCCTCGCCTGAAACGGTAGTGGGAGACTGCGATCCCCGCCCAGACGATGAAGCCGCACAGGCCTGACATGTTCAGCAGCCAGGAGTAGGCCGCGCCCTGGCCGACGATTGCGGAGAGGAACCCGAAGAGCCCCACGGCCGCCGTCGCCAGCAACGCCGGGATCGGCACTCCGCGTGCGTTGGTTCGCCCGAAGACCTTTGGGGCCATGCCGTCGTGGGCCATGGCGTAAAGCATCCGCGTGGAGGCGTACAGTCCGGAGTTTCCCGCGGAAAGGATGGCGGTCAGGATGACCGCGTTCATCAGGGCAGCGGCGAAGGCGATGCCGGCGCGTGAGAAGACCAGGGTAAACGGCGATGCCGCAACATCGGCCTCGCCGGAGGCCAACAGGCTCGGATCGGTGAACGGGATCAGGCAACCGACAATGAAGATGGCACCGATGTAGAAGAGCATGATGCGCCAGAAGACGGTGCGGATAGCCCTCGGCACTTCGCGGCGCGGGTTCTTGGCTTCGCCTGCGGCCACGCCCACCAGCTCGGTGCCCTGGAAGGAGAACCCGGCAATCATGAAGACCGAGATGATCGAGACCCAGCCCCCGTGGAACACTTCATCCCGGGTTTCCCAGTTACTGAGTCCAGGGGAGTTGCCGCCGAAGATGCCGAAGATCATCAGCACTCCGGCGATCAGGAAGAGCACCACTGCGGTGACCTTGATGAGGGAGAGCCAGAACTCTGACTCACCGAAGGATTTCGCCGAGAGGGCGTTGAGCCCCGTCAGCACCAGTAGAAAGATCCCGGCCCACACCCAGCCAGGGACCCCCGGGAACCAGAAGTCCATAATGATTCCAGCCGCGACCAGTTCGGCGGCCACCGTGATGGCCCAGTTGAACCAATAGTTCCAGCCGATCGCGAACCCAAAGGACGGGGAGACAAAACGCGTGGCAAAGGATTGGAAGGAACCGGCGACCGGAATTTTGGCCGACATCTCCCCCAGTGACTGCATCAACAGGAAGACCATCAGCCCGACCAGCGCGTAGGCGACCAACGCGCCGCCCGGGCCAGCCTGGGAAATAGTGCCGCCCGAGGCCACGAACAGCCCGGTACCGATCGCACCGCCGATGGCGATCATCTGCAAGTGGCGGCTGCTTAGCCCGCGCTTGAGTTCGTTGGCGGTTTCATTGGACCCGCGGGCCGGCCCTGTGGCTGGGGCGTATCCGGGTTGTGCCACTTCATCGTCTTTGATTTCTGTGGAAGTTGGTTGCGTGAGGGAGCTGAGTCCCATGATGCCTCCGGGAAGGTAGCTGCGGTGGATTGAGCTTTCCGGCGCGCCCGGCCGGGAAGGACGGTGATCAAGCTAACACATGGAAAGAACGAGCCCTCTTGCGAAGCGAATGTTGCCTGGCGAAACGCCCGAAGTCTTACGGATAGGTCCGGACGCAGCCGGACCGAGCACAAGAGTTTCTTATTCTTGTCGAAAAAACACATCATCCATGCTTAGCCATTGCTACGTTCTTCGGGACCCCTCAACGGAAGGAATGAACATGTCTGTCATCGCAAGCCCGGAAGTGACAACCACCCGGGCAGAAGATCTCAAGGCGCTCCCGGCATGGCAGGCTCTAAAGACAGCCACCGTTGCACTGCAGCAGGTTCAAGCCCAGGACGGTTCCGTTCCGGAACCCGCAGACCACGATCAGGCCCGTCAGAACGTCAGCACCATTACCGGCGCAATCGACGACCTGCGCCCCCACCTTCCCCACGACAGGAAATACCTTGAACTGCTCGTGCAGGACTTCCACCGGTGGGCGTTCGAGGGCTTCGCCGTCCCTGATTTCCTCGACTCGTTGGTAGCCTTCCACCCCGAGCACTGGCGCATCGATGGGCTGCCGCACCTGGTGGTGTTTCCCATGTACACGCAGAACGGGAGCACCAACCGTTACTTTGAGGCCGTCCTCATTGAGGTTATTTGGCCTGCTTTCGTCGCTGAACTGGAGGCAGGAAGTTACTCCAACAAGCTGTTCGTCCCCATCAGCTTCGTCGATTTCACGCCCGGCTATGACACGAACTCCGCAGTACTCTTCCCCGAAAGCGTGGCGGTCCGGAGCACCCCTGCGTTCACCTGGGGAGGCATTTTCGCGGATCGGGAAGCTGCCCGGTTCCGTCGCGTCCTTAGAGCTGCTGCAGGCATAACTTCCCTGGACCTGCCGGCTGACGCCGCGGAATTGCTCGAGGACCAACACCTCACGGAGAAGACCTTCGTGATGTGGGATCTGATCCATGACCGGACCCACATGCGCGGCGACCTTCCCTTTGACCCGTTCATGATCAAGCAGCGGATGCCATATTTCCTTTACTCCCTCGAGGAGCTTCGCTGTGACCTGACCGCCTTCCGCGAATCAGTCCTCATCGAGCGCGACGAAGCGGCTTCCGACGACGCCCGCAAGCACGCCAGGCTGGTCCAGTACGCCGTGATCTTCGATCGCATTTTCCGCTTCGCGATCACCGGGAACCGGGTCCGCAACTACGACGCCGTGGGCGGCCAGTTGCTTTTCGCCTGGATGCATCAGCACCGGGTCCTGCACTGGACCGATGGAAAGTTGAGCATCGACTGGAAGGACGTCGCCGGCGTGGTCGTTGAGCTGGGTGTCCGCATCGAGGAACTCTACTGGCGTTCGATCGACCGGCCAAAGACCGCACACTGGCTGGCTGCCTATCAGCTCGTCGCGGAAACCCTCACCCCCAGCCCGTCTTCCGTCTGGGCCAAGGGAACGGACGCCCTTCCGCTCGACGGGCCTCCCCGGGGACTGACGGACCAGGTCCTTGATGACGAATTTCCCCTGTCAATGTTCTACGAGGCACTGGAGAAGAAGATGCGCCCGGTCATTGCATCAACTGCCGGGATCACCGGTAAGAGCCCTGTGAAGACTGAGGGCGAGGCAGGCGCATGAGCCAGAACCTCTCGGGGCGTACGGTCGTCGTCGCCGGTTCGACAAGCGCTGCCGGCGTTGCGGTGGTTCGCACGCTCTCGCAGGCAGGGGCACACGTAGCCGCTGTGGACATTCTTGAGGACCGGGTGCAGGCGCTCTCGGGCACCTACGACAACGTCACAGGATATGTCTGCAACCTCGCGGACCTGCACGCCGTTGAAGACCTGGCGGAGTCTGTCCGACAGAATCTCGGTGCCGTGGACGGCCTTATTCATCTTGTAGGAGGGTGGCGCGGCGGTCAGGGCATCAAAGGCCAGGCGGACGACGACTGGGACTTCCTGCACACCAGCGTCCTCACCACCCTGAGAAACACCAGCCGCGCGTTTTACGATGACCTGGCTGCTTCCCCCGCCGGACGCCTGGCCATCGTTTCCGCGCAGTCCGCTTCCTCACCGACGGCGGATGACGCCGCCTATGCCGCGGTCAAGTCTGCCGCCGAGGCGTGGACCCTCGCCGTGGCCGACGGGTTCCGGCAACTGCAGGGAGGAAACGAAAGCCTCTCCGCCCAGCACTCAGCCGCCCTGGTCTTCGTCGTCAAGGCTCTGGTCGATGACCGCATGCGCGCAGCCCAGCCGGAACGGAAATTCCCGGGCTTCACCGATGTCAGCGTCCTTGCCGATGCTGTAGAACGGACCTTCCACTTGGAGGCAGAACAGATCAACGGGCAGCGCTTGCCCCTCACTGCCGGCCACCTTGTGGGCGCACCGTCCTGAGCGTCAGCGTCGATTCCAAGGCGGGCGTCCCGCGGTACTGGCGGGGCGTCTGCACGACGCGAACTACCGGGGCTTCGCCTCCGACCATGGCTTGTGCTGGTGCGCGAGCCAAACCATTTCAGGGTTCAGAGACCGCACCAGTCGCTGTCCCTCGGTGCGGGGGTTATCCAGTTCGTCGAACCAAACTGCTGTGTCTCCGGCGATAATAGTCGGGCCTTGGTCTCCGTCGATGACAACGATCTGTGAGCCCCGGGTGTGCCCTGGTGCCGAAAGGAGTCGTAGCCCGGGAAGCAGTTCGAAGTCGCCATCCACCGGTACGTAGTGCGTCCCGGGCGCGTCCACCCATTCGGGGATGGTGTAGTCATTCTGGTTGCGGGCGTCGTCGAGTTCCTGACGCTGGACGTATATGGGTTTGCCCGCGAAGAGGTGGTTTCCTCCGCAGTGGTCGAAGTGCAGGTGGGTGTTGACGACGATGTCGACACCTCGGATGTCGAAGTCCTGCTCGTTCAACGGCCAAAGGCGGGGATCCATATCAGCGACCGCCGGATGAAGTTCAGTCAGGCCGGTGTCCACCAGCACACGCGCTTCGGGGTGGTCAATGATGTGCACGTAGACGGGCATCGGCTCGCCTTCGGGAAGCAACTCGGCCACACGAACGGCGGTGACAGGGATGGCAGCGGCTGAATTCACTTTTACCTCAGTTCCAATAACCGGCGTTTCGTCAAATTATGCTTCAGGGGCTCGCCACGGTGAGAGCCGCGGCCACCAGCCTGGGCCATGCCCGTCAGAATAGCCGCACCGCACCGTGCTGTCATGGTTCGCGCCTTCACGGGCAGCTGGCGTGTGGAGCCGACGGCGGACTGGGTTAGGAAGCCAGGTCCCGGAGGGTGGACCACTGGGCCACCGCCGCCGGCCAGTTCCGAGTTTCCGCCCGGGTCCTTGGAGGAAGCATGGAACTCCTTGTAGCGGCACGCCCGCTCCAGTGGCACCGCGCTTTCATCCCAAGGCCGCCCAGGAATCTCCCAACACCCCGACGGCGGGACTGCTGCCCGTCACCGGTGCCTGACGCGGACATTCCTGCCGCACAGACCTCCGGAAACGGCAGAGGATTCCTGCCATGTGCGTGCGAGGCCGGGCCCTCTCATGTGCCGCCTAGCAACCGATCGCGGGTGTGGCCCTGAAGGCGTTAGCAGCCCTGTCGGCGACAACTTGCGCGTCACTTCCGGAATCAAGGATCGTATTCCGAACTGATTCGGGATCGACCATGACGGCCGTGACGGAGAGGCCGTCCGCAGCGTCGGTCGCCAGCAGGGCGTCCACCTGGGCCGAGAAGCAGGAGTCACTTGACTTGGAGCTAACGTCCATCGCCACCACGTGGTTGTTGGAGACGAAGTTGCCAACCCCCGTCATCAGCCTGATGATGACAGGCGTCGCACCTGCCGGCCGGATGCTCTGTGAGTCGATGACCTCGGAGAAGTGGTTGCTGACGACTGAGTTGTTGCTGCCGCTGACGCAGAGAAGTCCGTTGAGGTCATCCAACCCGTTGTCGACTCCCAGGAACGGCGTCCAGGGCTCGTGGTCACGCAGGAAGTGGTTCGTGGCCACGAGGTTTTCCGAGCTGTTCGCTGCGAGCATCACCATCCCGGGATAGAACGAATGCAAGCGGTTGTTGGTAATGCTTGAACGCGTGACGCCGTTGAGATGGACGCTGCTTGCACCACGGGGGAAGACATTGTTCGCGGTTATCAGGAGCCCGCCGTGGTTCTCGGCGTAGATCGAATGACCTTTGAAGCCTGCCCCGACCAGGTTGTCGGTGATCTTTGATGCCTGCCCCCACCCGCGCAGCTCAATGCAGCTTCCGCATTCGGCGATGAAGTTGTCGTGGATGGAAAGCGCGTCCGCGTTGTAGATGCTCAGTGCATTCTCGAGGTAAACCAACCCCATGCCGGTCACGCGGAATGAATCATTCGCGCTGGCGACATAGATACCGGTCTTGCCGTTGACGTAGGTGTTCTCCGGATGCATCCCCGAGCCATCCGGGGTGAAGTGCAACCCGTCGATGCAGAAGTTGGAGAATTCGACCGAGCTTATCCGCGGGCTGCCGCTTCGCTCAATGTAGAAGGCGGCCCCCTTGGATTCCTCCCCGTCTTCGGTGATGGGAATGTCGACGAGAATGCGGCTCCCTCCGGGCCACAGCTCGTGCAAATCGGGCCATTCGTCTTCGGGAACGTTGAACCGGATGCTCGACGACGTGAATCCATGTCCGGAGCCTTGAATCCTGAGGAAGCTGACGTCGATCACCACCTGCGTACGAAGGTGGTAGTCCCCGGGCGGAATGTAGATCACCGCGCCCGGCTTTCCGCCGTTGTTCGTATCGGTGACGTTCTGCCGTTCCTTGATGTCGGCAATGATGCTGTTGATTACTTCACCGACGTCCTCCGACGGATTGCCGACGGGCCACGTCGTCACGTCGTAGCAGTTGTTGCTTGGCATAGGTTCTTCCCTTTGTGTTGCGGTTAGGAGAGCGTTGAGACCGCGAGCCTCAGTATTGTTGCTGAACCTCCCACAGCCGATAGCGAGTTCTCCGGGCTTTCGGTTTCGGGGAAGATGAGATCAGTCATGACCGTCCGCCCGTCTTGCGCGAAGACCTCCACCGAGCAATGGTCGACGACGATCAGCAGCTTGAGCACGCCGTCCTCAAGGACCAGCGGGGCTGACTCCGTTGATGAAAACTTTTCGTGGAAATGCGTATTTCCCGATTGTCTGCGGTCAAGGATGAGTTGGGCGGTGGCTGTGTTGTAGCCAAGAATCGTGCCTTTGCTCCCGTCACTACTTCCGAAGAGCCGCAACTCAAGACGTTCGGCGCTTCCGGGCAGTAGCTCCGCCTCAATGATTTGGGCGCTGCCGGGTGCCGCGTCGGGCAGCCGGAGGGCTGAGTTTCGCAGCTCAAACGAGTCTGCGCTCCTGTGGTCCTTGGCAGGAGTCAGCTCTTCTCTTGCACAATGACCGGCCAGGACCGGTTGCTGGATCAGACGGGCGGAACCGCCGACTGCTGTGAGGCGCACTTCACGGGCGAGAGTCATCGAGGACCGCCAGGGGGCGGTGGGCAGCTCGTTGGCGTAGTCCCAGTTATTCATCCAGCCGATGATGATTCGCCGGCCATCCGGGGCGTTGCTAAAGGATACGGAAGCGTAGCAGTCCCGTCCCCAGTCCAGCCAGAGGCATTGCTGCAAGGCAGCGGCCATCTCGGGGTCAGGGAGGGAGGACAGTCCCGCCGGCGCCACGACTGTACAGGCGTCCGGGAGGAACCGTTCGCCGTCGAAGTGCCCAATGAAGTATTGACCACCGGAACCTCCTGCCACTGCACCGGGGTTAACGTTCACGATCAGCACCCATTTAATGTTGTCCGGGTCCCCGTCCACCGCCAGGGGAAAGAGATCGGGGCACTCCCACTCGCCGGCGTCGGCATTTGCCGGGCCGAAGTCGCTCAGAAAGTCCCAGGTTTTGAGGTCGTCCGAACGGTAGAAGACCACCTTCTGGTGCTGCGCTTCGACCGCGACCATCACCCAGCAGCCACCGTGCTCCCCCTGATAGCGGAAGACCTTGGGATCACGGAAGTGCGCGGAGTTCCTGGTCAGGACGGGGTTGCCTTCGTATTTCCGCCATGTCATCCCCGCGTCCGTGCTGTAGGCCAGGGACTGGGCCTGCGTGCCACAGTGTTCGGACGAGGCCTTGTAGGCACTGGTGTAAATGGCTACCAGGGCAGGCTCGTCCGCCGTACCGAATCCGGATGTGTTGCTGTGGTCGACAACGACACTCCCTGAGAAGATGTCCTCTGCCTCGTCGCAGGCGATGGCAACATGGTGTTCCGTCCAGTGCAGCAGATCACGGGAGGTTGCGTGGCCCCAGGACATGTTGCCCCAGACGTTGCCGTACGGGTTGTTCTGGAAGAAGAGGTGGTAGAGACCGTCGTAGAAAACCAGGCCGTTGGGGTCGTTCAGCCAGGTATCCCTTGCCGTGAAGTGAATGGCGGGCCGGAACCTGGTGGTTTCGGTCGGGTCTGTTTCCGGTCGTGCGGCATCAAGGCAACTGGACATGTCTGGCGATCCTCTTGGGAAATGGAAGGGTCTGGCTGCCTATTGCGGGGGAGCCGTGATGGAATCGCGGCGCACGAGCGGGCAGCTCAGAATGGTCGGGTGAAGTGCCATGAGGGTAAGGTCGGTTTTCCCCTCGACGGCGTCAATCAGGTGCTCGGTGGCCCAGGCACCCATCTCGTAGTGGGGCAGGGCCACGGTGGTCAGGCCCGGGTAAAGGTTGGCGGCGATCAGTTCCTGGTCATCGAAGCCGACGACTGAAAGGTCACCGGGGATGGTGAGTCCCAACTCAGCGGCGGCGCGGTAGGCTCCCATCGCCATGCGGTCGTTGTAGCAGAACAAGCCGGTGGGCCGGTCCCCGCGTGCCAGGATCCGCCGGGCCGCTTCATAGCCGCCCTGCACCTCGGAGACCTCGGACTCGACAGGTGCGCCGTCGCCGTCGAGCCCTGCTTCAGTCAGCATGGCCCGGAAGGCCTGGAGCCGCTGACGGGTCGCGGGGACATCATCGGTGTTGTTGATGAAGCCCACACGGGTGTGGCCGGCTTCCAGGAGCGCGCCCACGGCAGCGCGGGCGCCACCTTCTTCGTCAGGGATCACGGCTGTGATGTTTCCACCGGTGGCCACCGAATCGACCAGGACGGAGGGCACGCTGCCGAGGTTGGCCGGCAGCTCCACGTCGCGGTGGTACATGGTGGCGTAGAGGATTCCGTCCACCCGGCGTTCCAGGAGGGCCTGGACGTCCGCCTGCCGGGATTCGAGACTGGCAGAGCCGGGGGTGTTGATGATCATGAGGCTGTACCCCCGGGCCTTGGCGGCCTCGTCAGCGCCGAGGATGATCCGGCCGGCGTGGGGCGTGGTGGCGATATCCTCGCTGACCAGACCCAGCATGCCCGTCCTCTGGGTGCGAAGGGCCTGGGCAAGGCGGTTGGGTCCGTAGCCCAGTTGCTCCGCAACAGTCCTGACCTTGTCCCGGGTTTCGGGGCTGATTCGGGCGTAGGAAACCTCGTTCAGGACGTGGGAGACAGTTGTCACCGATACGCCGGCGGCGACGGCCACGTCCTTAATACCGATGTTCTTGTTGCTCATCTGTCTCCCACGTCCTTATGGTTGGTGCTGCCCGGCGTCATCAGTAGGCTACCGAGGAATAGTCGTTGGCCTAGCCCTTGACGGCGCCGAGCGTCATGCCTGCAACGATCTTGCGCTGCAAGAGAAGCGTCAGAAGGATGACCGGGATGGAGTAGACGGCGGCCAGCGCCGTCATGGATCCCCAGTCGAGGCCGAACTGGGTCTGGAAGTTCGCGATCACCACGGGTGTTGTCTGCGAGCGGATCGCTGTCATCAGGAGTGCGAAGAGGAACTCGTTCCAGGAGGCCAGGAAGGCGAAGATCGCGGTAACGGCGATGCCGCCGGAGACCACCGGGATCACCACCCGCCACAGGGCCCCGAGCCTGCTGCACCCATCCACAGTGGCAGCTTCCTCCAGGTCTTTCGGCACCGCTTCGAAGAAGCTGGACATCAGCCAGATCGAGAGCGGCAACGAGATGGTGGTGTGGGCGATGGACAGAGCGATGGGCGTATCTGAAAGACCGACGGCCGCCATCATCGAAGCCAGCGGAATGCCGATCGCAACCGGCGGCACCATGCGGGTAACCAAGGCGCCCATGATGAAGATCCTGCCGCTGAGGGTTTGGTACCGGGTGATGCCGTAGGCCGCCGGTACCGCCAGCACCAGGGAAAGCGCAGTGCTGATGATGGCCGTCTGGACGCTGTTGATGAAGGAAGCCAGTACGCCGTTGCGGCCCAGTGCGTTGGCGTAGTTCTCCAGCGTCCATTCCCGGGGCAGGATGGTCGGCGGTACAGCGATGGTGTCGATGGGGGTTTTGAAGGATGTAAAGAGCAGGTACAGGAAGGGGAACCCGTAGAGCACCATCGCTGCCGCGAGGAGCACCCAGAGCAGGGCCCTGGTACTCCGGCGGCCTGCTTCCAGGCCTTCCCGGTTGACGCCCCGGCGCCGATAGGGTGGCGTGACGGTGGGCGCGGCGGGTTCCGTGGGCACTCCGGCCGGCGTCCCGCCGTCGTACGTTGTTCGTTCAGCGACGCGCATCAGCTGTCCTTTCCTGGCCGCCAGATGGTGGACACGGCGACGAATGCGACGGTGAGCATGGCCAGCAGGTAGAGGGTGCCCATGGCGCTGGCCAGTCCGGGGTCACCAAAGCGGATCATGGTCCGGTAGATCAGCAGGCTCATGGTTTCCGAGGCGGACTGGGGGCCGCCGTTGGTTTGGATGAGGATGGTGTCGAACGCGCGGGCTGCGTCAATTCCGCGGACTACCAGAGCCACAGCGATGACGGGCCGCAGGAGCGGCAGGATGATGCGGAACAGCAGAGCTGGTGCGCGTGCCCCGTCCAGCCGTGCTGCCTCAATGAGGTCGCCGGGAATGTTCTGGAGTCCGGCAAAGAGCACCAGGCACATGAACGAGGTGGTCAGCCAGATGTCCGGGATGGCCACGGAGTAGAGCACGATGCCCGGGTCGGAGAGCCAGCCGATCTGGTTGGGGTTGGCCAGGATGCCGGCCTGGTGCAGGAGGGTTCCGATGAGGCCGAAGTTGTCGATCATCAGGAACTTCCAGAGCAGACCTGCCACGATGGGGGCGATCATCAGCGGGTACATGAACACTGTCCGCCAGATTTGGGAACTGCGCCCGAGGGTGGTGAATAGCAGGGCCATACCCAGCCCCAGGGCGAATTCGAGGGTGACCACCACCAGGGTGTAGGCCAGGGTCCGCCACCCGGCACCGGTGAAGGCCTCGGTGGCGAAGGCCCGGAAGTAGTTGTCCAGGCCCACGAAGTCGCGGGGGCCGCCGGCGATCGGGGAGATTTTGAAGAAGCTGTCCGCTATGAGGCGGAACAGCGGGAAGGCCACGAATACTGCCAGGAACAGCGCCGCTGGTGCCATCAGGAACAATGCGAAGCGGCGATCGGAGATGCGCACGGTTTTCTCTTCCGCTGGTTGGGGCCCGCGACCGGCACCGGACTTGCTGTGCCTCTTCGGCAGATGCCGGCCGCGGGTGTCTTACTTGAGGAGGTCCTCGATCTGCCTCTTGGCGTCGGCGAGGAGTGTGGCGGAGTCACCGCCGGCCACGGCCTTCTGCAGCATCGGGACCAGGACGGTGTCGACGATCTGCTGCCACTTCCCGGTGGCCGGGCGCGTTGCGGTGGCGTTCCCCTTGAGGGTCTCGATCAGCGGCTTGAAGCTCTCGTAGCCTGCCTTGTCCTGGTACTTCTCGAAGGCCGAGATCCGGGAGGCCAGGCCAAGGCTGGATTCGATGCCTTTGTCGTTGTAGTCGTAGGCGCACTTGACGAACTTCTTGGCCGCGTCCGCGTTCTTCGTGGCCTTGGGGACGGTCAGGTACCAGGGTCCGGGAACGGCGCCGACGCCGGCGGATCCGCCGATCATGGGAGCAGCTCCCACCTTGCCCGCCACCGGTGAATCCTTGGGGATCTGCCGGTAGGCGTGGGCCCAGAAGCGGGTCATCGCGGTCTTGCCCTGGTTGAACAGGTTTTGCGCTGCCGCCCAGTCCACCTGCGCGGCGCCGGAGGGAGCGGACTTGGCGAGGCCGACGTAGAAGTCCAGGGCTTCCTTGTGGGCGGCGTTGTCGATGACGACGTTGTTGTTCTGGTCCAGGACCATGGGCGAGCCGGCCTGCAGGACATGGGCCAGCCATTCGGTTTCGACGCCGCCCTTGACGTCCGTGCCGTACATACCGTCCCTGGTGAAGAATTCGGCGATGTCCTGGTACTGCTTCCACGTTGTGGGGGCTGCGAGCTCGTAGCCGTACTTGGCCTTGAAGTCAGCCTTGTTCTTGGCGTCCCCGAAGAGGTCCTTGCGGTAGAGGATGATTTCGGCGTTGGTCCAGGCGGGCATGCCGATGAAGTGCCCGTCCACGTTGGCCTCCTTCACCAGGGCCGGGAAGATGTCCTTTTTGGCTTCGTCCGTGAAGAGCTCGTCGATGGGCTGGACCGCGTCTTTGAAGCTGGGCAGCCAGACGGAATCCAGGGCGGCCACGTCGAAGGAGACGTTGCCGGAGGAGAACTCGCTGGAGAGCCGGTTGAACATGCCGTCGTAAGGCAGCTCGACGAAGTTGGCGCTGACGCCTGTTTCCTTCTTGCACTGTTCGGCGACGCCCGTCAGCTCGGCGTGGCCGCCGGCCTCGACGAGGACGTTGACCGTGCTGGTGCCGGCGCTACCCGACGGCGCGGCCGGGCCCCCAGCGCCGCAGGCGGTTGCTGCCAGAAGCACCGCGGTGGACAGCCCGCCGATGGCGGTGATCCGGGAAATCGTGGTTCGAGAGGACATCGCTGTCGACTCCCTTTCTTTTGAACGGATTCTACGTTGGGGTGGGTCAGTAAACTCAAGTCAGTCGCTGTGAAAAACCGTTTTGCCAAATCGACTTGGCAAAACGTTAGAGCCAAGGATGGAGACGTGTCAAGCATCACTTTTGGGGTTGGGGGTGGCCTTGACGCGGGCGGGCCGCGCGCCATAAACTGGCCGGCGGCAGGACAAATCGTTTTGGCATCGTTGCGAATATTCCCGGACCCGTGCGGCGGCAGAAACCCAGGGATTCGGCGCCGGCGCCAACTGCCACGCATGCAGACAGGAAAGCGCGGTCCCTCTGGTCACCCAGTCAGGAGAACAGGTGAACCCCCTCCGGAAGCCAGCCGCAGGAGTGCGTTTCGGGCGTTCACGGCGTCACAGCTGTCGTTTCCTGCCTCGAGCGGCCGCTAAACCTCCGCCGCAGGAGCCGCGAACTGCGCCTCGTACAGCCGCGCATACGCCCCGCCCGCAGACAGCAAGGACGCGTGAGTCCCCTGCTCCACGATCTGCCCGGCCTCCATCACCAGGATGAGGTCGGCGTCGCGGATCGTGGAGAGGCGGTGAGCGATCACGAAACTCGTCCGGTCCGAACGAAGCGCGCTCATCGCCTTCTGCACCAGCAGCTCCGTCCGGGTGTCAACGGAGGAAGTCGCCTCGTCCAGGATCAGCACCGACGGCCGGGACAGGAACGCCCGCGCAATCGTCAGCAGCTGCTTCTCCCCCGCCGACACGTTGGAGCCCTCGTCCTCGAGGACCGTGTCGTACCCCTCCGGCAGGGCACGCACGAACCGGTCCACATACGTCGCCTGCGCCGCCTCCACAATCTCGGCTTCAGTAGCAGTAGGCCGGCCGTACGCGATGTTGTCCCGGATGGTCCCGCCGAAGAGCCACGTATCCTGCAGCACCATTCCCATCCGCGAGCGCAGCTCGCGCCGGGGAACAGAGGTGACATCCACGCCGTCGAGCGTTATCCGTCCGGCATCCAGCTCATAGAACCGCATCATCAGGTTCACCAGGGTGGTTTTGCCGGCCCCGGTGGGTCCGACAATCGCCACCGTCTGCCCTGGCTCCGCCACGAGGCTCAGAGAAGTAATCAGCGGCTTGTCCGGTGAGTAGGAGAACGAAACGTTCTCGAACACCAGTCGGCCCCGCCCGCCGAAAGCGGCAGCACCGGAAGATTCCGAAGACTGCTCCTCCTCATCCAGCAGCTCGAACACCCGTTCCGCCGACGCCACCCCGGACTGCAGCAGGTTCGCCATCGAGCCCAGCTGCGCCAGCGGCTGCGTGAACTGCCGCGAATACTGGATGAACGCCTGCACGTCACCCAGCTGCATCGCCCCGGACGCCACCTGCAGCCCGCCCACCACGGCGATGCCCACGTACACAAGGTTCCCGATGAACGTCAGCGCCGGCATGATCAGGCCGGAGATGAACTGCGCCCCGAAGCTCGCAGCGAACAGCTCCGCATTCTTCTCGCGGAACCGCTCCTCCACTTCCCGCTGCCGGCCGAACACCTTCACCAGCGCGTGCCCCGTGTACGTCTCCTCGATCTGCCCGTTCAGCTCTCCCGTATGTTTCCATTGCGCCACGAACAGCTTCTGCGAGCGCTTGGCGATCAGCGCCGTCGTCACCAGCGTCAGCGGCACCGTCACCAGGGCGATGACCGCCAGCACTGGTGAGAGCAGGAACATCATCACCAGCACACCCAGCACCGTCAGCAGCGACGTCACCGCCTGGCTGATCGACTGCTGCAGGCTCTGCGAGATGTTGTCCACGTCGTTCGTCACCCGGCTGAGCAGCTCGCCGCGCTGGATCGAGTCGAAGTACCGCAGCGGCAGCCGGTGGATCTTCGCCTCGATCCGCTCCCGCAGCCGGTACACCGTCCGCTGCACCACGCCGTTCAGCACGTACGCCTGGATCCAGCCGAACGCCGACGCCAGCACATACAGCGCCAGCGCCCACAGCAGCACGTTCGCCAGCGCCGCGAAGTCGATCCCCGAGCCCGGCGTCAGCGTCATTGCCCCCAGCATGTCCGCCTGCGCATCCTTTCCCGACGCCCGCAGCCCGGCGATCACCTGCTCCTTGCTCACCCCGGCCGGCAGGTTCTTGGACACCACGCCGGCGAAGATCAGGTTGGTCCCCTCGCCCAGCAGCCGCGGCCCGGTCACCGAAAACGCAACGCTTACAACGGCGAGCGCCAGTACCAGCGCCAGCCACGCCCGCTCGGGGCGCAGCTCCCCCAGCAGCCGCCGGGCCGACGGCCCGAAGTTCATCGCCTTCTCCGCCGGGACACTCATCCCGGCAAACGGTCCGCCGCGCCCCGGGCCGCCCGCCGGCCGCGGAATACGTGCGACGTCGGCCCGCTGGGTTCCGGGGGCCGCGCCGGTTCCGGAGGCGCCAGGTCCGGCGGTTCCAGTTCCGGGGCCCGGCTGGCTTCCGCGGGCACGGCTCGAGGTGCTCATGCCGCCTCCTCGGCCGCCAGCTGCGAGGACACAATCTCGCGGTACGTCTCCGACGTCTCCAGCAGCTCGCCGTGCGTTCCGCGCCCGACGATCCTGCCGCCGTCGAGCACCAGAATCTGATCAGCGTCCACGATGCTGGAGACGCGCTGCGCGATGATCACCAGCGTGGCGCCGGCGGTGTCCCGCCGCAGCGCCTGCCGGAGCCGGGCGTCCGTGGCGGTGTCCAGCGAGGAAAACGAGTCGTCAAAGATGTAAAGCTCCGGCCGCTTCACCAGCGCCCGGGCGATCGCCAGCCGCTGCCGTTGCCCGCCGGACACATTGGTGCCACCCTGCGAGACGGGCGCGTCCAGGCCGCCCTCCATCTCCCGCACGAAATCCGCGGCCTGCGCAGTGGCCAGCGCATGCCAAAGCTCATCCTCGGTGGCGTCCGGCTTGCCGTACAGCAGGTTGCTCCGCACGGTCCCGGAAAACAGGTACGGCCGCTGCGGCACCAGGCCGATGTGGCCCCACAGCAGGTCCGGGTGGAGCTCCCGCACGTCCACGCCGCCCATCCGCACCGACCCGGAGGTGGCGTCGAACAGCCGCGGCATGAGGTTCACCAGCGTGGTTTTCCCCGAGCCCGTGCTGCCGATGACCGCCGTCGTCCGCCCCGCAGGGGCGGTGAAGCTGACGCCGCTCAGGACCGGCCGTTCGGCACCCGGGTAGGCGAATCCGACGTCGCGCATTTCCAGTTCACCGCGGGCGGTGCCGCTGTCAGCGCCGGCGAACACCACCGGGCTCAGCGGCGGCCGCACAGACGACTCCGTCTCCAGCACCTCCCCGATCCGGTCCGCCGAGACGGCCGCGCGCGGAATCATCACCGCCATGAACGTGGCCATCATGACCGACATCAAGATCTGCAGCAGGTAGCTGAGGAACGCCACCAGCGTGCCGACCTGCATGGAGCCGTCCTCGATCCGGAACGACCCGAACCAGATCACCGCCACGCTGGACACGTTCAGCACCAGCATCACCACGGGAAAAGCGAGCGCCATCAGCCGCCCGGCCCGCAGCGCCGTGTCCGTTACGTCCGCATTGGCGCCGGCGAACCGCTCGGTTTCCAGGTCCTCGCGCACGAACGCCCGCACCACCCGGATGCCGGCCAACTGTTCGCGCAGAACCCTGTTAACGGCGTCGATCCGCAGCTGCATCAGGCGGAACAGCGGCACCATCCGGCTCACGATCAGCCCGACGCCGATCAGCAGCGCCGGCACGCTCACGGCGATCAGCCACGACAGCTGCGCATCCTGACGGACCGCCATCACCACGCCGCCGATGCTGAGCATGGGCGCGGCAACCATCAGCGTGGCGGACATCAGCACCAGCTGCTGCACCTGCTGCACGTCGTTCGTGGACCGTGTGATCAGGCTGGCCGGGCCGAACCGGGTGACCTCCTGCTCGGAGAAGCCGCCCACCCGGGTGAAGATCGCCCCGCGCAAGTCCCGCCCCATCCCCATCGCCGCCTTGGCCCCGAAGTACACCGCCGTCACAGCGCAGGCGATCTGCAGCAGGGTGATGAAAAGCATCAGGCTGCCGACGCGCATGATGTACCCGGTGTCGCCTGTGGCCACGCCCAGGTCAATGATGTCCGCGTTCAGCGTGGGGAGGTAGAGGGACGCAATGGACTGCGCCAGCTGAAAAACGACGACGGCGACCAGCAGCCGCCGTTGCGGCTGCAGGTACCGGACAAGAAGCTTCCAAAGCATCCAGATGCATCCTTGCAGCAGGTCCTCGAATTGATGGGAAGGCCAGTGTACGTCCGGCGGCTTGGGACAGCCTGTAGGCTGGGGCCATCGCCGGAAATCCGGAAACACGCAATTGAAAACGCAAATTGAAGAATGGGGACTTCATTGAGCGATCAGCAGCCGGGCTTTGGCGAGCCCGGAAACATCGGCTTAGTAAACGCACCGGCGGCGGTCCGGCTCTCGGCAGCCTGCTGGGTGGCCAGCGCCGTGGTGGCCGGCATGATGCCTGTCATTTTGGAGGTGGCGGGAATCGACTTTGGCCAGTCGATCCCGGACTGGGCCGTGCCCTATCTCGTGGCCTTCGCCGTCCCGCTCACTGCCCTTCAGGTGCTTGCCGCCCAGCATCTGCTGCACGGCGCCCGCTGGGCCCGCATTCTTTTGACCGTTGCCGCGGCCCTGTCGGCGCTCGGCGCACGCGTCGACCTGACTGCCCTGATCCTTGCCGGCCTGCTCCTGACACTGGCCGGCGGCGCGCTGATGTGGCTGCCCGCGTCCAACCGGTTCTTCCTGGTCCGCCGCGTTCCTGCCTATCCGCTGCCGGTGTCCGGTGCGGACACCACCCATAAAGGAGAACTCCTGTGAGTGACATGCTCCTCCTGCCCGCCGTGGCCGAGGCCCTGGCCGCGCACGGCATGGCCCACGAGGTCCTCGAATGTTTGCCCGAACTGGCGGACACCGCCGAGTTCTGCGCCCACTACGGCTTCAGCCTGGAGCAGGCAGCCAACACGATCCTGGTCACGTCCAAGAAGGTGGAGCCGGCCCGCTATGCGGTATGCGTGGTCCTGGGCACCACCCGGCTGGACGTGAACCGTTCCGTGCGGGCCCTGCTCGACGTCAAGCGCGCCTCCTTTGCCGACGCCGAGACCACCACCGCGCTGACCGGCATGCTGGTGGGTGGCGTCACCGTGCCCGGCATCTCCGCACTGCCCGTGTACGTGGACCGCGCCGTGATGGACGTGCCCCAAGTAGTCATGGGCGGCGGCAACAGGTCCAGCAAGATCGTCCTCAGCCCCGCCGAGCTCCTGAAACTGCCTGGGGTCGAGGTGGTGGACGGACTCGCCACGCCCCGAGAGCCGGCTGAGGTGCCGGGCGACTGAGGCTGTAACCGAAGGCGGGCCACTTTCCCGGATTGGCTCTGGTGTGCGGCCCGCGCTGCTGCCTACCGTGAATCGTGGGCTCGCCGGAGCCCGCAGCACCCCCGAGCCCGCAGTCCCCAGAGATTGAAGTCCAGAGGAAGAGCATCATGGCCGTCACCGAATATCCCTTCTCGCAGGTCGACGTTTTCGCCCCCGGGCCAAAACCCGGCAACCCGGTCGCCGTCGTCCATAACGCCGACGGCCTGACCGCGGAGCAGATGCAAAGCTTCGCCAACTGGACCAACCTCTCCGAGACCACCTTCCTGCTGAAGCCCAGGCAGTCTGAGGCTGACTACCGACTGCGGATCTTCACGCCGGCCTCCGAGCTTCCCTTCGCGGGCCATCCCACCCTCGGCTCCGCGCACGCGTGGCTGGAGAACGGCGGACAGCCGCGGCGCTCCGGCGAACTCGTACAGGAGTGCGAGGTGGGGCTCGTCAAAATTAGCCAGACCACGGACGAACAGTTTTTCGAAGCCCCGCCGCTGCGCCGTTCCGGTCCCGTGGAGCCCGAAGTGCTGGAGCAGGCCATCGCCAGCCTGGGCATTCCGGCCGGGCAGGTGCTGGATAGCAACTGGGTGGACAACGGCCCGGGCTGGCTCGGCATCCGACTGGCCTCGGCCAGGCAGGTGCTCGACCTGGCGCCCGACTTCGTGGCCATGGGGAAGTTGAACGTAGGTGTCATTGGCGCCTACGGAGACGGCGGCCCGGCGGACTTCGAGGTCCGCGGCTTTGTTCCGGGCCTGGACATCCCCGAGGACCCGGTCACCGGCAGCCTGAACGCAGGCCTCGCACAATGGCTGATCGGTTCCGGCGTGGCCGAGGGCAACTACACCGTCAGCCAGGGCACAGTCCTGGGCCGCGGCGGCCGGCTGACCATCACCACCGAGGGCGACAGTATCTGGGTGGGAGGCACAAGCCGCACCGTCATCCGCGGCAGCGTCTTCCTGTAATTCCCTCCGGGGGCACGCCAGCACAAAGGGGCCAGGATAAGGCGCTTGTAAATGAGAACGATTCTCATTATGCTGGATCCATGATCCTGACCGTCCTCAGCTCCCTTGACGCCCTCTGCCGCCAGCAGGCATGCGAGGCGCTGGCCGCGGCACACCCCTCGGCCGTTATTGTCGTCCACGACCTCCTGGAAAACGGCACCGTTATCTGCCGGACCTTCCGCCATGACAGTCCGGGGCAGCGGCAGGAAACTGTGCTGGAGCACGGCTGCCTCAGCTGCACGGTGCGCCTCGGCGTCGTGCCCGCCGTCAGGCAACTGATGGCGGCCGGCGAAGAACACGTCATTGCGGGGCTGCCGTCAGGCGTGCCGGCGGCAATCGCAATCGCCGCCCTCAGGCAGGAATTCGGTGGGGATGGCATGGTCGCCTCTGCCGTGCACGCCTGCGCACCGGATTGCGTGGAGGACCACATCTGGGACCACCACACCCTGTTCGAATCGGGCTTCACACCCGTCGCCGACGACGAGCGGACCTCCGGCGAGTTCATCATCGGAGAGCTTTCGTTCTGCGACACCGTTCTCGCTGCCGAACCCGACGTGCTCCCGCTGGATCCCGAGGGCCGGGCCCGGGGCCTGGAACTGCTCCGCGAACTGGCACCTCACGCCGACCTCGCCGAAGACGCAACCCGCATTCAGCAAGGCCGCCATGACTACGCCGCAGCCATTGGCAGAACCATTCCGGGAACCGTCCGGACCGCCCGCAGTTCCGGCGGACCGTTCACCACCATCACCCATCGGGTCCGGCGACCGCTCCATCCGGAAAGGTTCCGCCACGCCCTGGCCAGCCTTGCAGCCGGGTGCTGCTGGCTGCGCGGCCGCCTCTGGATAGCAACCGCACCCGATTGCCGGATCGCCATCCACGGCATCGGCCCGCGCATATGGCTGGAGAACACCGGGCCGTGGCTGCCTGAACTGCGACCGGGCCCGGGAGATCGCGGGACAGAACTCGCCGCCACCGGGGAGGACCTGGACGCAGACGAAATCGCCCAGCTGCTGGCGTCCTGCGAGCTTACCGACGCCGAAATGGCTGCCGGGCTGGAACTCCTGGATGATCCGTTCGGACTCACCCCAACCACCACATGAAGGAGCAAAGCAAATGAAGGTACGAAACTCGCTGCGTGCACTGAAGAAGATGCCCGGAGCCCAGGTGGTCCGCCGCCGAGGAAGGACGTTTGTCATCAACAAGAAGAATCCGAGGATGAAGGGCCGCCAGGGCTGAGCCTGCCGCTCGCTTCGACGAACCTGCCGGGGACGGGCCGGTGCTCCATTGCGCCCGCCCGTCCCAGTCCGTGGTCATTCCGGGTGACCTGGATGAAGACTGTGCCGTCAACTAGGTGCCGAGTCTCGTGCGGGGCCGCGGCGCTTCTGCACGGCCCCTGCGGACTACTGTCCCCCACCACGCTCAAGAATGGCGCAACATTCCGGAAGGATCGCTGCAAGATCCGGCGGGCCCCGCCGTCGTACGTTTGGGATGCACCACCGGGAAACAGTGCGAACGTGAGGTGCGCCTCAAAGCCGCAACGTTGCCCGGTGCCAGGCCGTTGGACAGGGGCACGGAAGGCGGCCAATGATCATTGTTCTGACAGGAATCGACGGTTCGGGAAAGACGACGGCGGCCCGTTCCCTTGTGGCGGCCGCCCGGGCAGAGGGCAGGAACGCACTTTTACTGAGCAACTATGCCGGCCGGCGGCGGATGTCGCTGCTCGGTGCCCGCTTCGGCATGCGCCTGCCCGACCGCCTGGCCGACGCGGCGGAAACCACCATGCGCGTATTCAACGTCCTGGTGTCACACGCCCGGGCATCGCGCTTCGAGGGGCTCGTGGTGATGGACCGGCACCTTCACTGCCAGTTGGCGCTGCGCGAGGTGAAGGACCTGCCCCGGGGACGGATTCTCCCCTGGCTGCTCCGGACCCTGCCGGCCCCGGACCTGATACTCCACCTGGACGTGGGCCCCGAAGCCGCGCACCGGCGGATCGTTGCGCGCGGCACGGACGAGGAATCGGTGGCCGAGCTGACAGCCCTGCGGGCCGCCTACCGGGCATTGCCCGAGTACGCGGACATGGTGGTGATCGACGCCGGCGGACGCCCGGCCGAGGTGCTCGCCAGGGTGGTCGGCGCCGTCGATTCGCAGCGGCTACTCAAGGTTTAGTCAAGAATTTCCGAAATGGCCGAATTTGGCTTCCCGGAAGTCGCGCCGGCTGTACATTTGTGCCAGCTCTCCTCTTTCCCCCCAAAAATGGAGTGCTGGAAGCCTCCGCGCTTGAGTCCTTTGATTCGCGCGGAGGCTTCACGTTTCCGCGCGAACACCACGGTTCCGGGCTGGCGGTCTGGCCACGCTCCGCCGTCGAAGATATAGTAAGCATGCTGATGACTTCGGACTACCGGACCGTCATCTGTTCACTTCGACGAAGGAGACACTATGAGCACGAGGGTTGAGAAGCGCATTCTGGTGAACGTGCCGGTCAGCACGGCATACAACCAGTGGACCCAGTTCGAGGACTTTCCGCACTTCATGGGCGGCGTCAAGAAAGTGACCCAGCTCAGCGATGACCGGCTCGAATGGGTGGCCGAGATCGCGGGCGTGAAGCGCAAGTGGGAGGCCCGGATCCTCGAGCAGAAGCCGGACCGGAAGGTCGCGTGGGCAGCCACGGAGGGTGCCACCAACGCCGGCTCCGTGGAGTTTGAAGACGTCGGCGGCGGCCAGACTTCCATCAAGCTGTTCATCGACTACGAACCCGAAGGGGTCGTGGAAAAGATCGGCGACAAGCTGCACGTCGTGGAGCGCCAGGCCGAGGCCGACCTCAAGAAGTTCAAGGAATTCATCGAGGATGAAGGCTACGCCAGCGGCGCCTGGCGGGGCTCGGTCAACGAAGGCGGCTCGGTGGGCACCCCGGGCGTCGAGCACGCGGCCGGGTCGCTCGGTGACAGCGGCAAGGCAGGCGTCTCCGGCAAGGTTGCGGCGGCCGCGGGCGTTGCTGCCGCGGCAGGCGCGGCTGCGGCCGTTGCTGCCGGCAGCAAGGACAAGGACGCCGACACCGTATTCGTCGTGGACGAAGCCGCTGTCGTGGATGAAGCCGTTGTCCCGGTGGAGCCGGCGTACACCGAAACGACCGTTGTCACCGACACGACCGACACCCCGGGCTTCTCCGGCGGGACCGCGGCGGGGACCGTTGCCGGCGGGACCGCGGCGGGCGCCGGTTCGGCACTGACGGACGAGAACATCGCCCATCCGTTCGACCAGACCAACGGACTGATCGACGACGAGGGCGACTCGGACGAGACGGCGGCAAGCGATACGCGAAGCGCCGCGGACCGGGCCGAGCGGGAAGACGGCGGGGCCGGCACCGTGCCGCCGCTGGGCGGCACCAGCGGCCAGCACTAACGCCGACTGCACCAACGCCGGCAGCACTATCGCCGGCCATCGCTGGGGACGCACGTGCCGCCGTCGGGCAGTTATTTCGACGGCGGCACACCGGCAAAAACCCAACAAACGACGGCGGGGCAACCCGCCGTCGTTCTTGTCCATTTGGTGCCGAAAATGCCGCTGATTTTTCGGTTAATTTGAGGATTGACCTGTACGGCACGCGGTGGCAACGTGGGATGCATCTTCCTTCCCCCAGCGCCGGGGGAACACGCACAAGCGTCCCTCGCCCAGCGCCTGCCGGGCCACCACAAGTTAATTTCGCAGCAGTCGCGGCAGCAATGCTGCGCGCCCGGAGATAATGAGAATTCCTTAATACTCTCTCCTTCCCAAATAAGTCTTCATTGAGGCTTGCCGAAACACATTCTCCACGAGAACCGGCAGGTTATGGGGGCCCACATGGACCACTTGAGAATTGTTCTTTATTCACACGACTCGCTGGGTCTCGGTCACGTGCGTCGCAATCTCGCGCTGGCCCATGCCCTGGCCAACCAGCTTCCCTACCTGACCGGCCGCGCCGTAACCGGCATCCTCATTTCCGGCACCGCCCTGGCCCCGGGGTTCAATGTGCCGGCCGGCTGGGACTGGGTCATCCTGCCAGGGGTGGAAAAGAGCCCTGCCGGCTACCAGCCCCGCAGCCTTACCGTGCCCATGCAGGACCTGGTGTCGCTCCGGGCCGGCCTGCTCGAATCTGTGCTGGGCGGCTTCCTCCCCGACCTGGTGGTGGTGGACCGGCACGCCACCGGGATCCATCACGAACTCGAGGCCGCACTGCGCCGGGTCCGCGCCGCAGGGCCCGTCCGCACCGTTCTGGGACTGCGCGAAATCCTGGATGCGCCGGAGGCGGCCATCGCCGAATGGGAGAGGGCGGGCGGCGCTCCCCTTGTGAACGACCTGTTTGACGCCATCTGGGTCTACGGTGACCCCGCTGTGCATGATCCCCTGGCCGCGGGGGAAATACCGCTGTCCGTCGGAAAACTTGTCCGCTACACCGGTTACCTCGCGGCCGGCAGGCCGGCGGAACCGGGACACATCACCATGACCGTGCCCTACTTCCTGACGACGGTGGGCGGCGGGGCTGACGGGTACGCACTGGCAGCCGTGGCAGCGGCGGCGGACCTGCCGCCGGGCGTGGAACACCTGGTCGTCGCCGGACCCCAGATGCCGGCAGACCAGCTCGCGGACCTGCGGCGGCGGGCAGTCCCGGGGGTCCGGATTGTCGGGCGGCTCGATGACATGGTGCCCCACCTGGCCGGGGCCCAGGCCATTGTGTCCATGGGTGGCTACAACACCGTCTGCGAAATCATGAGCACCAGCGTTCCTGCCCTGATCGTGCCACGCACCCGGGCGCGGTCCGAGCAGAGGATCAGGGCCGCCTCCCTGGCCTCCGCGGGATACCTGGATTATCACGAGATCGGCACGCTCACCCCTGGGATCCTCTCGAGCTGGCTGGCCGGCCGACTGGGCACGCGGGTGGACCGGAGGAAGGCGCGGCTCGACGGCCTGGTCCGCGTGCCGCAGCTGGCGGCCGAACTGCTGCAGCCTTTGCTTCAGGCCGCCGCATCCATTGCGGCCGGCGCACAGGCCGCGGGCGAACAGGCCGCGGGTGAACAGGCCGCGGGTGAACAGGCCGCCGCACATGACAGCAGCGAACGGGAAGGTGCCGCCCATGCCGCAGTCTGAACCGGCCACCGCGTACATCCTCAAGATGTATCCGCGGTTTTCCGAGACGTTCATCGTGTCGGAGATCCTGGCCCGCGAGGCCGCCGGGGACAGGATCGAAATCTTCTCCCTGCGCCCATGCAACGACCAGCGGTTCCATCCCGAACTGGCACGCGTCAAGGCGCCCGTGACCCTTATTGGCCGGCCCAAAAGCGCCGAGCGCGTCTGGGAGACCTTCCGCGCCGCGGAAGCAGCCGGGCTCGCCCCGGCGGTGTCCCGGGTTTTCGCGGAACTGGCCACGACGGACCCAAACGATGCGCTTCAGGCCATCAACCTCGCCGTCACCCTGCAGAAGCGCAACATCCGGCATCTGCACGTCCACTTCGCGTCCACGCCCACCAGCGTGGCGAGGCTGGCCTCCGCCATCACCGGCATCCCCTATTCCTTCACAGCGCACGCCGTGGATATTTTCGTTGAGACGGTCGCCGACGACCTCCGGACCAAGTTCGCCCAGGCCCACCACGCCGTGACCATCAGCGAGTACAACCTGCACTTTCTGCAGCGCCGCTTCCCGGACGTCACCTCCCGCCTCCACCTGGTGCGGAACGGCCTGGAACTGGAGCGCTTCCCGTACCGGGACCCCGGTCCCATCGGCTCCACAGTGCGGGTGGCCGCGGTGGGGCGCCTCGTGGAAAAGAAGGGGTTCCAGCACCTGCTGCCTGCCGCCGCGGAGCTGGTGGCGCAGGGCTTCCCGCTGGACCTGAGGATCGCCGGCACGGGCGTTTTGGCCGAGCAGCTGGAGCGCACCATCGAACAGCTCGGGCTGGACCGGCACGTGCGGCTGCTCGGTCCACAGACGCAGGACCAGGTCCACGAGCTGCTGGATTCGGCCGACGCCTTCATCGCACCCTGCGTCGTGGGTTCGGACGGCAACGCCGACGGCATGCCCACGGTCCTGCTGGAGGCCATGGCCACCGGCGTTCCCTGCATCTCCACCTCCGTCACCGGCATACCGGAGGCGGTACGCAACGGGCACACCGGAATCCTGACCCGGCCCGGCCAGCCCCATCTGCTGGCGCAGGCGATCCGCCGCCTCAGCTCTCCTGCAACCGACCGCGTGGCACTGGCGCGCAACGCCCGCGCCCTGATCGAGAAGGACTACGACGTGCGGCGGCAGGCCGAGGCGCTCCGGGCCCTGTCGCTGGATGAAAGGAAGGTTGCCTGATGCGCGTCGCCTACGTCTGCGCCGACCCCGGTGTTCCCGTCTTCGGCACCAAGGGTTCCTCGGTCCATGTGCAGGAGATCGTGCGGGCCTGGCGCCGGGCCGGGGCCGACGTCACGGTCTACTGCACCCGCGCCGGCACTGACCGGCCGGCAGACCTGGCGGATCTCGCCGTCGTCGAACTCCGGCCCCGCCGCGTGGACGGGGAGAAGCCAGATTCCGGAGAGGAGCGGGAGCGCGCCATCGGGGAGGCGGCAGCGGCGCTGGCCGAGTCGGTGGTCCGCGACGGCTGCGACGTGGTCTACGAACGCTACTCACTGTTCAGCCCGGCCCTCGCTGTGGCCGTTGAAAGCCTCCGGGTCCCGGCCGCACTGGAAGTAAATGCGCCGCTGATTGAGGAGCAGCAGCGGTACCGGCAGCTGTTTGACGTCCGGCTGGCCGAGACCGTGCTGCGTCGCAACGCCTTGGCCGCGGACACCGTGGCTTCTGTCTCGGAGCCCGTGGTGCGGTGGGTGGAGCGCCGGGTGCCGGGCGCCAAAACGCTGCTGGCACCGAACGGTGTAAACACGGAGCGGATCGGTCCCCGGCCGGGCGGCCGCCGACACCCGCACCGGTTCACCGTGGGATTCGTCGGCACGCTGAAACCCTGGCACGGCGTCCCCGCCCTGCTCACGGCGGTGGCGCTGGCCAACTCTGACGCTGTACCCGTCCATGCGGCCGGCGCCGGACTTTGGCGGCGCGCCGACGGACGCTGGACTGTGAAGATTATTGGCGACGGCCCCGGCAGGAAGGACCTCGAACGGGCGGCAGCCGGGCTGGGCGTGGAAGCCGAGTTCACCGGCTCCGTGCCCCCGGACGCCGTGCCCGGACTGCTGCACGGATGCGACGCTGCCGCTGCGCCGTACCCGCAACCTGTGCCCGGCCGGGACGACTACTTTTCCCCGCTGAAGGTCTACGAATACCTGGCCGCCGGCATGCCGATCGTGGCCACGGCGGTGGGCCAGATACCGTCCATCGTGGAGGACGGACGCACCGGACTGCTCGTCCCGCCGGGTGACGTGACCGCTTTCGCCGCCGCCCTTCGGCGCCTCGGTGCGGACACGGCGCTGCGTGAGCGCCTGGGCACCCAGGCGAGGGCAGCCGCCGTCGGGCTCTACAGCTGGGACGGCGTGCTGTCCCGCATCACGGCAGCCTTGCCGCTCCGCCAGGAGGTGGCATTGCCATGACCGCACACACCCACCGGGCGCGGCCCTCACGGCAGCAGGCCGCCGCCACGAAGGCCGCCGCCACGAAGGCCGCCGCCACTAAGAAGCAGGGGCGGCCCTCCCGGCGCCGGCGGGATCCCGTCCGGCCGACGGAGCCGGAATCGGGGCTGCGACGCACGCTGCGCTGCGTGCGTCCGCACCTGCGGGGCCATCGCCTCCTCATGGTGGGCGGATTCGTCGGGCTGGCGTTCGACGTGATTTTCCGATTGGTGGAACCGTGGCCCCTCAAGCTGGTGGTCGACGCCGTGTCCCGCGCCCTCGGCGCCACACTGCACAAGCCCGGCCCCACCTTGGACGCCAGCGTGCAGACACTCATCCTGTGCGGGGCGGCGGTGGTGGCCATCAGCATCGGGCGCGCCGTCTCCAACTACTGGTCCGCCGTCTGCTTCGCCCTCATCGGTTCGAGGGTGGCCGCAGACCTGAGGGCACGGGCCTTCCGCCATGTGCAGAGCCTCTCCATGCGCCACCACACCCGCGCCTCCACCGGCGACACGGTGCAGCGGCTGGTGGGCGACGTCTCCCGTCTGCAGGACGTGGCCATCACCGCCGGGCTGCCGCTCATGGGCAACATGGCCACCCTGGTGGCGATGATCGGCATCCTGCTCTGGCTGGATCCTCTGCTGTCGTTGGTGGTGGTTCTTGCCGGCGGTGCCTTCGTCCTCCTGTCCCGGGCCAGCTCAGGTCAGATCACCGCGGCGGCCGGCAACTCCCGCAAGGGGGAGGGGTATCTGGCCACGACGGCGGCGCAGACTTTGGGTGCCATCCGCGAGGTCCAGGCCTACGGCCTGGAGGACACGATCAGCTCCGGCTTCCGCAGCAGCAACCAGGCAACCCTGGGAACGGGCGTTGCGGCGCTGCGGCTGGCTGCCGGGCTGGAGCGGCGCACCGACGTGCTGATCGGCGTCGCGACGGCAGTGGTTCTGGCCGGCGGCGGCTGGCGCGTCATGCAGCACGTGATCACCCCCGGCGACCTGGTGATATTCCTGATGTACCTCAAGACGGGCATGAAGCCCCTGAAAGACGTGGCGAAACAGATTGGCCGGATCGCCCGGGCCACTGCCTCCGGAGAGCGGGTGGCGGACCTGCTCGAAGCCCAGACCGACCTGCCCGAAGCGCCCCATGCCCGGCCCCTCCGTTCCGCCGCCCCGGATATCGTCCTGGACAATGTCTCCGCCGGCCACGGCGAAGGGACTGTGCTGCACGGCATCAGCCTCAGCATCCCGGCCGGCGAACATCTCGCCATCCTGGGCCCCTCCGGCGCCGGCAAGTCCACCCTCGCCTCCCTGATCCTGCGCATGATCGACCCCAGCACCGGAACCGTCCGCGTCGGCGGCGAAGACCTCCGCGACCTCACCATCGCCTCCGTCCGCTCGCACGTCTCCATCCTGCTCCAGGACTCGGTGCTCTTCGGTTCCTCCGTGCGGGACAACATCCGCTTCGGCCGGCTGGACGCCACCGACCGGGACATTGAACACGCCGCCGCCCTGGCCCAGGCCGACGACTTCATCCGTGACCTCCCGGACGGCTACGACACCGTCCTCGGCGAAGCCGCCAAAGACCTCTCCGGCGGCCAGCGGCAGCGGATCGCGATTGCCCGGGCCATCCTCCGGCAGGCACCGATCGTCATCCTGGACGAAGCCACCGCCGGACTGGACCCCGTCTCCCGGAACTCCGTCCTGCAGGCCCTCGCCGCCCTGACCCGTGAACGCACCTCCATCACCATCACCCACGACGCCCACTCCGCCCGCTCGTGCGACCGCATCGTCTGGCTCGAGCACGGCCGCATCATCGAAACAGGCCGCCCCGAAGACCTGCTCCGGGACCCAGGCTCACGGTTCGCCGAATGGATGAAGGACCCGGATCCAGGGGTGGATGACGCCCGTGGTGGCGTTAGGCAGGTGGTGCCGTGAACGCCTCACCCTCCGGGTTCAGCAATCCGGACCGTTCGCTGGCCAGCCGCGACGCCGCGCTGCCCGGCCTGCCCTGGCTGCTGGACAACACACGGCTCTCCGAACTTCTCGGCGAGACGGTCCGCGTCACCCGCGTCCGCTACAAACCGGGTACCTCGCTCCTCGTTGCCTACCGTCGCCTCCGCAACGGAAGCTTTGATTACGGCTGGGCCTATACCCTGGCAACCCCTTCCGCCAAACTGCTCCGGCGCGAAAGCACCTCACGGTCACGCGGCGGGAACATGCGCGTGCTCCGGCCGGACCCCGCACATCCGGACACGCTGGTGGGCGTAGGCGGAGTGGAGGACGACTGGGCCCTGCACAAAAACCTCGTGTGGCTGCGCGAACACGGTGCCGAACGGCTGGGACTTCACCCCAGAGCGGCCGCCGGCCTGCTCGGGGGCGGCAGCGTGCTGCGCTACAAACCCGAGCGCCGCCTGGTCCTCTTCGCGCATCAGGCGAGCACCGCCGTCGTGATCAAAACCGCTGCCAGGCCCGCCGGCACCGGACAGCAACCCCCCTTCCTGAACCGGCTGGAGCGCCACGGGGTGCAGCTCCTCCCGCAACTGGGGGACGCGGAGTGCCTGGAGCATGGCATCAGCGCCTGCGTCGCCTGGGGCGGCGGTGACCTTGCAGCGCTCGACGACGATTCCGCCGCCTTCGCTGCCGGCGAGGCTTTGGCCCGGCTGCACTGCGTCCCGGTCGACGGCTCGGCGGCGAAACCCAGCGCTAACGCAGCGGCGCAGCTCATGGCCACCCGCAATATGGTCTCCGTCCTGCTGCCCGCCTTGGAGGAGCCTGCCCGGCGCATCGAGGCCGAACTGGGCCGGCTCCTGCTGGATGGTGCAGGGTCCGGCCAGGTGCTGGTGCACGGCGACTTCTCGCCCGACCAGGTGCTCGTGGGACGCTCCGAAGTGCGGCTGATTGACTTCGACCGGGCACACGCCGGAACGGCCGAGGCTGACCTGGGATCATTCGCCGCGGCGGAGGAGGCGATGCTGCGGGCTTCCGCCGGTTCACCTGCCGGCGGCCCCAAAACGGCACGGCTCACCGAAGGCTACCGCCGGGCGGGCGGACGGTTCACGCGGTCCGGGCTGGATGTCTGGGCGGCCTTCCGGCTCTTCAACAGCAGCGTTGACCCCTTCCGCGACCGCTCGCCGGACTGGGCCGAGGAGATGTCCTGGCATCTGGACCGGGCAACGGAGCTGATCCCATGACCTGGCATCCGCCTGTCCCCCGCCGTGTGACCGACCCCCAAGGATCCGTCTGGTCCGTCCAACGGGCCTGGCCCGGCGTCTCGGCAGGCCGGTACGTGCTGGAGGTGCAGGCACCCGGCTATCCCGGGGTGCTGGGAGGGTTCTTCCGCGAAGGCCGGTTTGTCCCGGTAGGCCCGGACGACTCCAAGCTGCCCGCACTCGCCCTCGAGTCACCCAAGGGCGAAACAGTGGTCCACCGCGCCCACAAGCGGGCAGTACTCCGTGCCGGAGACACCTACATCAAGGTGTTCCGGCCCGAACAGGCGCCGGCCGCGGCCACCAACCACGTGTTGGCCACCGCGCCCCTGGCCGGCGGGCGCTTCAGGACACCGGCAATGAGCGCAGCCAGGCCGGATGTCCTGGTCTTCAGCCTGGTGGCTGGCCGCTCGTACTATGACCTCGGCCGGGACCAGACCACCGTCCCGGACGACGTCTTTGCCGTCATGTGGGCCGACTGGTCGCAGGCCTGGACGGAGACTGTTGTCCGCGCCGGCGGATCCGCTTTCCGCGCTGGCCTGGAGCGGCTTCCGCTGCATGATGCCGAGGAGGAACTGGTCAAAGTACGGCGGTGGATCGATCACTGGCTGCTGCACAGCGAGGGGATCCCCGAGGCGGAGCAGGGACGCGCTGCGCTCCTGGCACAGGCCGACGCCGTCACCTCCAATCTACTGGCCGGTCCCTTCGATTCCCTCGGATGGGCGCACGGAGACCTGCACGACAAGCAAATACTGGGCACCGACTTAGCGGTCACCGGAATACTGGGCACCGGCGGCGGAGCGCCGGGGCTGCTGGATTTCGATGAGGCCTGCAGGGCCGAGGCCGCCCTGGACCTCGCCAATCTTGACGTGCACCTGGAACTGCGCCGGCGGCAGAACCTCCTTAGCGGGCAGCGGTTTGCAATCGCCCACGCGAGCATCGTGTCCGCGGCCTGCCGCCTGCACGTCAGCCCGGAACGGTTCAAGGCCTATGCCGCCTCCGCCCGGCTGCGGCTCGCCTGCATGTACTCGTTCCGGCCGCCGTGGGGGTCCTGGGCGGTGAGGTACCTGTCGTCAATGGACCTGGCCTCGCCCGGGCTGCGACGCTCACACGAAGCCCGCGCGTCCGCCACGCTCTTGAGCAAAGAACCGAGCCTGACATGAGCAAGTCCCCAACAGATGCCGCTGGCCTTGCGCTGTCCGTCATCGGGACCGGTTACCTGGGCGCCACGCACGCTGTGTGCATGGCGCTGCTGGGCCACCGCGTGGTGGGGATCGACGTCGACGGCGACAAGATCAGTTCGCTGGCCAGCGGGCAGCCGCCGTTCTACGAGCCCCGGCTGAAAAAACAGCTCCGCCGGATGCTGGAAAGCGGCAGGCTGAGCTTCACCACCGACTTCTCCGCCGCCCGCGGCGCCGACATCCACTTTCTCTGCGTGGGTACCCCGCAGGAAGCCGACTCACCCGCCGCCGACCTCCGCTTCGTGAACGAAGCCCTAGCGCGGCTGGTGCCGTATCTGGACGGGCACTGCCTCGTCGCCGGGAAGTCCACCGTTCCGATCGGCACTGCGGAGGCCCTGACGGCGTTCATCCAGTCGGCCTCGCCCGCGGGCAGGCTCGCGGAGCTGGCGTGGAACCCGGAGTTCCTGCGTGAAGGGCATGCGGTGGAGGACACCCTGCACCCGGACCGGCTGGTGTTCGGTGTTGCGTCCGAGTGGGCCCGGGACCGGCTTGCGGACTGCTACGCGCCGCTCATTCTCCAGGGCACCCCGGTGGTGGTCACGGACCTCGCCACCGCCGAACTCGTCAAGGCCGCGGCGAACTCGTTCCTGGCCACCAAAATCTCCTACATCAACGCGATGGCCGAAGTCTGCGAAGCCACCGGCGCCGACGTCAACCAGCTCGCCACGGCCCTCTCCTACGACAACCGGATCGGCGGCCGCTTCCTCAAACCCGGCCTCGGCTTCGGCGGCGGCTGCCTACCCAAAGACATCCGCGCCTTCACCCACCGCGCCAAAGAACTCGGCGTCGGGCAGGCCGTCGGCTTCCTCCAGGAAGTTGACGCCATCAACCAGCGCCGCCGCCAGCGCACCGTGGACCTCATCACCGAAATGGCCTGCGGAGACCTCACCGGCGTGCACGTCACCGTCCTCGGCGCAGCCTTCAAACCCGACTCCGACGACATCCGCGACGCCCCCGCCCTCGACGTCGCCCGCATGCTCCACCAGGCCGGCGCCAACGTCACCGTCTACGACCCCAAAGCCATGGACAACGCCAAGCGAAGCTACCCCGACCTCTCCTACGCGGAAAGCCTCGAAGCCGCCGTGACCGGAGCCGAGATCGTGGCCCTCCTCACCGAATGGGACATCTTCCGCCACGCAGACCCCGCCAAGCTTGGCTCCCTGGTGCAGCTGCGGAACATCGTGGACGGCCGGCACGCCCTGGACGCCGACGCCTACCGCGCCGCCGGCTGGGACTACCGCGCCCTCGGCGCCCCCAGCCGGCTCCCGGCCCGGGTTGCACAGGGGCAGGGTTTACCTGCGCAAAAGACGCAGGTTCCGCAACGCGTGTAGCGGGCGGACAGTGTTCATTGTTCGGTCGAGTCAGAGTGCCGGGTCCGCTGCGCCTGCTGACTTCTTGCGGGTTTCCTGAAGGTGCAGCTGCAGTTTCGCTTCTGCTTCCCGGCGCCGTCTGGCCTGCTCGCGCATCTGCCGTGTCGCCTGGGAGCCTTCGGAATGAATCAGTCCGGCTGGTCGATTTCGGGGCGCGCCACCGCCGGAGGGTGCCGCCGCCGTAAGTTCCTCGCTCATGCCCAATGGTCACATGGGCGTGATCTTGCGGGAAGAGCCGTTGCCGGAGCGTGACCGGATCGGAACCTGGGGCACTGACTGGCGGCATTTATAAGGGCCGGCGGCGGTTGGGAAGGCGCCCCGGGCTCGTAAGGATCGCTCTCCGGGGCTCTTGCCGTCGGCCCCACCTTTATTTTACGAGCCCTGGGCCCACGCAGACAGGGGTATACCCCGGCAAATCTCACCGCTTCGACCCGCCGTTGCACCGGCCGGGGCGTGACTGGCGCGGGCGCGGGACCAGCGACGCCGGGATGGTGGTGCAGATGTGCGAGGGTTCAGTGGCCGGTCACTACAGCCGGCTTTCATTTCGGAAATTTCCGACATATTCTTCAGGTGTGCCCCCCGACATCTTCGGCGCCTTAGCCAACCCGGCACGGCGCACCATCCTCGACGAACTCCGCAATGGACCGCGCACGGCGGGTGATCTTACGGGCCTGCTCAGGCAGAGCCGGTCCGCGGCGTCGGAACACCTTGCCGTGCTGCGCGAGGCGGGGCTCGTCCGGGAAGAACGGCAGGGGCGGCACCGCGTGTACCACCTGCAGGCCGCCGCCCTGGCCGAGGTGGGCGGCTGGCTAAGGCATTACGAGCACTACTGGAACCGGCGCCTCGACGCGCTGGGCAACCTGCTGGACGGCAATCCACCGAACGAGGAGAAACCAACATGACCGACAACACGATCCGCCTCACGCGGCATTTCCCGCACCCGCCCGCGGCCGTCTGGAAGGCACTCACCACGCCGGACCTGCTCGCACGCTGGTGGGCGCCGGGCGACATCGCCCCCACCGTCGGGCACCGCTTCACGCTGGACATGGGCGCGTGGGGCCAGCAGCAGTGCGAAGTCCTGAGCGTCGATCCCGGCACGTCCATCAGCTTCCTCTTCGCCGAAGGTGCCCTGGACACCACCGTCACGTGGACGCTTGAAACCGTGGAAGACGGAACAGTCCTGCATCTCGAGCACACCGGCTTCAGGCTGGACACCCCGATGGGCCAGCAGGCATTCGACGGCATGGGCAGCGGCTGGCCGGGCGTGCTGTCCCGGATCGACGAGGTTCTCGTGGACGCAGCGCGGGCCTAGGCCCGCAACCAAAAACTACAGACCGCAATATCGGAAGGGCCGGCACCCCGCGTGCCGGTCCTTCCGTGTTTCCACCTCCGAGTACTGACCCGCACAACGCTCCCCTTGACTACCCCGCCACCCCTTCCCTACACTTTTCATAAAGCAGAATCTAAATTCCACAAAGCGGAAACGGCGGGAACAGCCGAGAAGCGGGGAAGATAGATCAAAGCCCCTCCCCGGAAGGACCTACGATGACGTACACAGTGAACTGCTCCATCCTCCTGACGGAGCTGCCCCTGCTCGAGCGCCCGGCAGCCGCGAAGGCGGCCGGTTTTGACGCCGTCGAGTTCTGGTGGCCCTTTGAGAACTCAGTCCCTTCTGACGCGGAGACCACGGCTTTCGAGCGCGCTATCACCAACGCCGGCGTCCAGCTCTCCGGCCTGAACTTCAATGCCGGCAACATGCCCGGCGGCGACCGCGGACTGGTCTCCTGGGTGGGCCGTGAGGGCGAATTCAAGGACAACATCGACGTCGTCGCCGGCATCGGTGAGCGCCTCGGCTGCAAGGCCTTCAACGCCCTCTACGGCAACCGCCAGGAGGAATTCAGCCCGGAGGAGCAGGACGAACTGGCTGCCAAGAACCTGGCCGCCGCTGCAGAAGGCGTGGCCCGGATCGGCGGCACCGTCCTCCTCGAACCCGTCAGCGGAGCCCCGCGCTACCCGCTCCTCAAGGCTCAGGACGCGCTCGACGTGATCGCCCGGGTCAAGGCGGAATCCGGCGCACAGAACATCAAGCTGCTGGCGGACTTCTACCACCTGGCCGTCAACGGGGACGACGTCGCCGCGGTCATCGAAAACCACGCCAAGGACTTCGGCCACATCCAGATTGCCGACAACCCCGGCCGGGGGGCTCCCGGAACCGGCGAGCTTCCCCTCGGCGAGTGGATCGCCCGCAGCCGCGAACTCGGCTACAGCGGCTGCATCGGCCTCGAGTACAAGGAACCGCAGGAAACCGCCTTCAGCTGGGCGATCCGCGAACACGCCGCCAACTAGTCCCCGCTCCCGCGCAAAGCTACAGACTTCAGAAAGAGAACCAACATGAGCAACGTTGCAGTCATCGGACTCGGAATCATGGGCCTGCCCATGGCCATCAACCTCGTCAAGGCCGGCCACACGGTGACCGGCTTCAACCGCAGCCAGGACAAGATCGACAAGCTCGTCTCCGAAGGCGGCAAGGGCGCGTCCAGCATCGCCGACGCCGTCAAGGACGCCGACGTCGTCATCACCATGGTGCCGGACTCCCCCGACGTCGAGGGTGTGGTCAGCGGCCCCGACGGTGTCTTCGCCAACGCCAAGCAGGGCACCCTCTGGATCGACGCGTCCAGCATCCGCCCCGACGTCGCCAAGCGCCTTTCGGAAGAAGCCACCGCAGCCGGCATCCGCCCCCTCGACGCCCCGGTTTCCGGCGGCGAACAGGGCGCCATCGACGCCGTCCTCTCCATCATGGTCGGCGGCGAGAAGGAAGACTTCGAGGCAGCCCAGGACGTCCTGAACGCCGTCGGCAAGACCATCGTCCACGTCGGCCCCTCCGGCTCCGGCCAGACCGTCAAGGCTTCAAACCAGCTGATCGTCGCCGTCAATATCGAGGTCCTCGGCGAGGCCATCGCCTTCCTCGAGGCCTACGGCGTGGACACCCACGCCGCCCTGAAGGTCCTCGGCGGCGGCCTGGCCGGCTCCAAGGTCCTCGACCAGAAGGGCCAGAAGATGCTCGACCGCAACTTCGACCCCGGCTTCCGCCTCGCCCTGCACCATAAGGACCTGGGCATTGTCACCTCCGCCGCCCGCGAAGCCAACGTCTCCATCCCGCTCGGCGCCGTCGTCGCCCAGCTCGTCGCCGCCACCGTCAACCAGGGCGACGGCGGCCTGGACCACTCGGGACTCTTCAAGCAGGTCCTGCAGCTCTCCGGTCGAAAATAAACGGGCCGGGAGTATCAGCCCGAACTTCCAGCCAGCCGCCGGGAGGAACGACGGCGGCACCCCCTTCATTGCCCGGCGACAGTCGCGGGGCCACTTCAGCACACCCAAAAACAGACTTTTTAGGAGCACACCATGACCAAGATGCGCACCGTAGACGCTGCCATCGCCATCCTGGAAAAGGAGGGCGCCACCGAGGCGTTCGGCCTGCCGGGTGCGGCGATCAACCCGTTCTACTCCGCCATGCGGGCCCACGGCGGCATCCGCCACACCCTGGCCCGCCACGTTGAAGGCGCCAGCCACATGGCCGACGGCTTCTCCCGCGCTGCGGACGGCAACATCGGCATCTGCATCGGCACCTCCGGCCCCGCCGGCACCGACATGATCACCGGCCTGTACGCCGCGTGGGCCGACTCGATCCCCATGCTCTGCATCACCGGCCAGGCCCCCGTTGCCAAACTGCACAAGGAAGACTTCCAGGCCGTGGACATCGAGTCCATCGCCAAGCCCGTCACCAAGATGGCCATGACCATCCTGGAGCCCGGCCAGGTTCCCGGCGCCTTCCAGAAGGCCTTCCAGCTGATGCGCTCCGGCCGCCCCGGCCCGGTCCTGCTGGACCTGCCGATCGACGTGCAGATGGCCGAGATCGAATTTGACATCGACACCTACGAGCCGCTGCCCGTCGAAAAGCCCAAGGCCTCCCGCAAGCAGCTGGAGAAGGCCCTGGACATGCTGGCGGCAGGCGAGCGCCCGCTGATCGTGGCCGGCGGCGGCATCATCAACGCCGGCGCCTCCGCGCAGCTGGTGGAGCTGGCCGAGCTGCTGAACGTTCCGGTGATCCCCACGCTGATGGGCTGGGGCGCCATTCCAGACGACCACGAGCTGATGGCCGGCATGGTGGGCCTGCAGACCAGCCACCGCTACGGCAACGAGTCCTTCCTCCGCAGCGACTTCGTCATCGGCATCGGCAACCGCTGGGCCAACCGCCACACCGGCGGCCTGGACACCTACACCGCCGGCCGCAAGTTCGTGCACATCGACATCGAGCCCACCCAGATCGGCCGCGTGTTCTCCCCCGACTTCGGCATTGCCTCCGACGCCGGCGCCGCCCTGGACGGCCTGCTGGAGATCGCCCGCGAGCGGCAGGCCGCCGGAACCCTGCCGGACTACAAGGGCTGGGTTGCCGAGTGCGCCGAGCGCAAGGCCACCCTGCACCGCAAGACCCACTTCGACAACGTGCCCATGAAGCCGCAGCGCGTGTACGAGGAGATGAACAAGGCCTTCGGCAAGGACACCACCTACGTGTCCACCATCGGCCTGTCCCAGATCGCCGGCGCCCAGATGCTGCACGTGTTCGGGGCCCGCAAGTGGATCAACGCCGGCCAGGCAGGCCCGCTGGGCTGGACCGCCCCGGCCGCCCTCGGCGTCGTCCGCGGCAAGCCGGGTGAGAACGTGGTGGCGCTGTCCGGCGACTACGACTTCCAGTTCATGATCGAAGAACTGGCCGTGGGCGCGCAGTTCAACCTGCCGTACATCCACGTGGTGGTGAACAACTCCTACCTGGGCCTGATCCGCCAGTCCCAGCGCGGGTTCAACATGGACTACCACGTGTCCCTGGGCTTCGACAACATCAACTCCCCGGAAACTGAGGGCTACGGCGTTGACCACATCAAGGTGGTTGAGGGTCTGGGATGCAAGGCCATCCGCGTGACCAGCCCCGAGGACATGCCGGCCGCGTTCGACAAGGCCAAGGCACTGATGGGCGAGTTCCAGGTTCCCGTGGTGGTTGAAGTGATCCTGGAAAAGGTCACCAACATCTCCATGGGCCTGGAGATCAACGCCGTGAACGAGTTCGAGGAACTGGCCGCAACCGCCGCCGACGCCCCCACCGCCATCCTGGCCCTACAGGACTAATACAGTCCAAATCCAGCCGCACCAAAAGTACCGAAGATAGGCTAGCAATGCGCATCGTGATCGCGCCGGACAAGTTCAAGGGCTCACTCTCCGCCCCGGACGTCGCCCGGCACCTTGAAGAAGGGCTCCGGAAGGGCTCCGCCACAGCGGGCCGCCCCGAAACCCTTGAGGTACTGCGGATTCCCGTGGCCGACGGCGGCGAGGGCACCCTCGACGCCGCCGTCGGCTCCGGTTTCACCCGCCGCCGCGCCGTGGTCAGCGGCCCCACCGGACAGCCGCTGACGGCGGAGTTCGCGGTCCGCGGCCGGGAAGCCGTGATCGAAATGGCGGCGGCATCCGGCCTCGCCGTCCTGCCGGCCACCGCTCTTTCCAAGCACGACGGCGGGCGGCCGGGTTCCGCTTCCGCCCGGACTGCCAGCAGCCTGGGCACCGGTGAACTGATCCGCGCGGCGCTCGACGCAGGCTGCCGGCAGATCATCCTGGGCGTCGGCGGCAGCGCCAACACCGACGGCGGCGCAGGCGTCCTGCAGGGACTCGGCGCCCGGCTGTTCGACGCCGCCGGCAACGAACTGCCCCCCGGCGGCGCCGCCCTCGCGGACCTCGCATCCATCGACTTCTCCGGTTTCGACACCCGGCTGGAGGAATCCCGCTTCGTCCTCGCGAGCGACGTGGACAACCCGCTGCTCGGACCGGAAGGCGCGGCGGCCATCTTTGGACCTCAGAAGGGCGCCACCCCCGCCGACGTCGCCGAACTGGACGCCGCCCTCGCCAACTTCGTCCAGGTCCTTGCCGCGGAGATCGGCCCCCGGGCCGTCAAGGCCGCCAACGCACCGGGTGCCGGAGCGGCCGGCGGCGTTGGCTACGCCGCCATCGCGGCGCTGGCGGCATCACGCCGCCCGGGCATCGACGTCGTACTCGAGTTCACCCGGCTGGCAGAACGGCTGGAGGGCGCGGACCTGGTCATCACCGGCGAAGGCAGCCTCGACGAACAGAGCCTGCTCGGGAAGACGCCCATGGGCGTTGCCCGGGCGGCAGCCGGTGCCGGACTTCCGGTGCTCGCCGTCTGCGGCCGCACCACGCTTTCGGCGGAACAGCAGCAGGGGTCAGGTTTCCGGCAGGTCTACCCTCTGACGGCGCTGGAAAGCAGAGTAGAGATATGTATGGCTGAAGCAGGCCGACTGCTTGAAGAATTGGGTCAGCACATCGGCGTGCACCTGACCGACAGTGTTAATACGAAGGAGCCCCTGAATGTCTGAAGAACGCTTTGACCTGGTCATCCGGGGCCGGCGCATCCTCACCACCGCCGGGATCGCCGCCCGTGAAGTGGGGGTCCGCGGCGGCAAGATCGTCGCCCTCGAACCGCTCGGCAACGGCCTCGCCGGCGCCGAGGTCGTCGAACTGGCCGACGACGAAACCCTGATCCCCGGCCTCGTGGACACCCACGTCCACGTCAACGAGCCCGGCCGCACCGAGTGGGAAGGCTTCGCGTCCGCCACCCGCGCCGCGGCCGCCGGCGGCGTCACCACCATCATCGACATGCCGCTGAACTCCATCCCGCCCACCACCAACGTGGACGGACTCAAGCTCAAGCGCGAGGTGGCCGAGGACCAGGCGTTCGTGGACGTCGGGTTCTGGGGCGGCGCCATCCCCGGCAACAAGGCCGACCTGCGCCCGCTGCACGACGAGGGCGTCTTCGGCTTCAAGTGCTTCCTGCTGCACTCCGGCGTGGACGAGTTCCCGCACCTGGAGGCGGACGAGATGGAGGAGGACATGCGTGAGCTGAAGTCCTTCGACTCGCTCATGATCGTCCATGCCGAGGACTCGCACGCCATCGACCACGCTCCCCACCCCGGCGGCGCCCACTACTCCACCTTCCTGGCCTCCCGCCCCCGCGGCGCCGAGAACAAGGCTATCGCCGAGGTGATCGAGCGCGCCCGCTGGACCGGCGCCCGCGCCCACATCCTGCATTTGTCCTCCTCGGACGCGCTGCCCATGATCGCGTCGGCAAAGCGCGACGGCGTGCACCTCACCGTGGAGACCTGCCCGCACTACCTCACCCTCATGGCGGAGGAAATCCCCGACGGAGCCACCGCGTACAAGTGCTGCCCGCCCATCCGCGAGGCCTCCAACCGCGAACTCCTTTGGCAGGGCCTGCAGGACGGCACCATCGACTGCATCGTCTCCGACCACTCGCCGTCCACCCTGGACCTGAAGGACCTGGAAAACGGCGACTTCGCTGTGGCCTGGGGCGGCGTCTCCTCGCTGCAGCTGGGCCTGTCCCTGATCTGGACCGAGGCCCGGCACCGCGGCATCCCGCTGGAGCAGGTGGTGTCGTGGATGGCCGAGAAGCCTGCCGCCCTGGCCCGCCTCTCCAACAAGGGCCAGCTTGCCCTCGGCTACGACGCCGACTTCTCCGTCTTCGCCCAGGACGAGGCCTTCGTGGTGGACGTGTCCAAGCTGAAGCACAAGAACCCCATCACCCCGTACGACGGCAAGGCACTTTCCGGCGTGGTCCGCCGCACGTACCTGCGCGGCAACGTGGTGGACGGCCAGACCCCCAGCGGCAAGCTGATCCGCCGCGGCGGCATCTGAGGGCCGCGCGGTGGCTGTGCACGCCCATTCACCGCGCGGCACGTCGGTCCGTAGTTTCGCCAAGGCCCACGGCCTGGCCGTCTGGGTAGCCCCGCCCGAAGGCCAGGACATCGCTCCCGACGTCCTGGCCCGGGCCGCCGAGCTGGTGCTGGCGCGGGCCCTTCAATTTGCTCCGGAGGCGGAAGTCCACTGGCCCGCCGCCGGAGCTGCTACTTCCGCCGCCGGGACCCACCCGGGCACGCCCCCAGGGGAGGGGGAAGCCATTGGTGCGCCCGACGGCGGAACTCCCGTGCCGCCGTCGTCCTCCCGGGAGGACTCCCAACCGGACTCCTCGGAAGGCGAGTCCCCGGAAACGGACGACGGCGGCGCCACCCACCTCCCGCCGTCGGCCGGGCACGTCAGCCGCGTGGCCGTGGACCTGGCCCAGTCCGAAGTGCTGCTGGACGGCGAGCCGGTGCCGCTGACCGGCGTCGAATTCAAACTGCTGCGCTACCTCGTGGAGCACTGCTCACGGACCGTTGACCGGGAGGAACTGCGGCTGTTCCTGGAGGCGTTCGACAGTCCCGGCGCCGCGACCCGTTCCATCGACGTCTACGTGGGGCGGGTGCGGCGGAAGCTGCGCGGCGGCCGGCACGCGATCGCCACGGTCCGCGGCGGCGGCTACCGCTTCATCTGCGGACCCGCGGCCACCGTGCGCGGCCCGGCGGAATACAGTATCTAGGGCTGCTGTTATCCATATCAGTCCGATCAGTCATTGCGTTTGACCAGATTTTTCGCTTGACCCAGATCCATCAGAAGGAATGCCATGAGCCCCAAACTGACCACCAAGCTCCAGCCCGGAACCCAGGCGCCGGACTTCACCCTGCAGGACGCAGAAGGCAAGCAGACCGCGCTGGCCGACTACCGCGGCAAGAACGTCATCGTCTACTTCTACCCCGAGGCCGCCACCCCCGGCTGCACCACCGAGGCCTGCGACTTCCGCGACAATCTGGCCTCCTTCCAGGGCTCCGGCTACGCGGTGCTGGGCATCTCCCCCGACGCGCCGGAGAAGCTGGCCAACTTCACGGGCGACTTCGGGCTGACCTTCCCGCTGCTGGCTGACGAGGATCACGCCGTGGCGCTGGCCTACGGTGCCTGGGGCGAGAAGCTCATCGACGGCGAGGTCCACGAGGGCATCGTCCGCTCCACCGTGGTCCTGGACCCCGAGGGCAAGGTCACGCTGGCCCAATACCAGGTCAAGGCGCAGGGCCACGTCCAGGCGCTCCGCGAACAGCTCGGCGTCTAACGCACAACCCTCTCTCACTTGCTGCAGCAAATCCACCGACGCTCTCTCAGTTCCGCAGCCTAGTACGAAACCCTCCTGCAATGGACTGCAGGAGGGTTTCGGTTTAAGCGGCAGGAGCTGAGAGAGCGTCCTTCAATAAGCGGCAGGTGCTGAGAGACGGTCCCCTACTTCAGGACCACAGTGCGGTTGCCGTTGAGGATGATGCGGCCTTCGCAGTGCCAGCGGACGGCGTTGCTGAGCGCTTTGCACTCGGTGTCGCGTCCGGCGGCGACGAGGTCCTCGGGGCCGAACGTGTGGTCCACCTCCACCACCTGCTGGGCGATGATGGGTCCCTCGTCGAGTTCCGCGTTCACGTAGTGCGCGGTGGCGCCCACCGTCTTCACGCCGCGGGCGTAGGCCTGGTGGTACGGCTTTGCGCCCTTGAACGACGGCAGGAACGAGTGGTGAATGTTGATCGCCTTGCCGTCCAGCTTCCGCGCGAGGTCGTCGCTGAGGACTTGCATGTAGCGGGCCAGCACCACCAGCTCAACGTCGAGCTCGTCCACGATTTCCAGCAGCCGCGCCTCGGCCTGCGGCTTGGTGGCCGCGGTGACCGGGATGTGGAAGAACGGGATGCCGTGCCAGTCCACGAGGGCCTGGTGGTCCGTGTGGTTGGACACCACGCCCACAACCTCAATGGGCAGTTCGCCTACACGGGCCCGGAAGAGCAGGTCGTTGAGGCAGTGGCCGAACTTGGAGACCATGATCAGCACCTTGCGGCGGGATCCGTTCCGTTCCAGCCGCCACTTCATGTTGTACTTCTCCGCCACCGGGGCGAACCCGGCGCGCAACTGCTCCAGCGTGGACTCGTTGCCGTCGGACGCGAAGTGCACACGCATGAAGAAGTGGCCCTCGGACCGGTCGCCGAACTGCTTGTTGTCGATGATGTCGCAGCCGTATTCCAGCAGGAAGCCGGAAACGGCGTGCACAATGCCCGGGCCTTCGGGGCAGTCCAGGGTCAGGACGTGCTCGACGCCGCTGTTTGCCTGCCCGGAGGCGCGGTTCTCAGTCTGAATAGCAGTCATTGTTCAGCACTCAATTACATTCACAGCGAGGCCTCCTCGAGAGGTTTCCTTGTACTTGGTTTTCATGTCGGCGCCGGTCTCGCGCATGGTCTTGATGGCCTTGTCCAGCGACACCTTGTGGCTGCCGTCCCCGTGCAGGGCCAGCCGCGCAGCGTTGATGGCCTTGACGCTGGCGATCGCGTTCCGCTCGATGCACGGGATCTGCACCAGGCCGCCTACGGGGTCGCAGGTCAGGCCCAGGTTGTGTTCGATCCCCACCTCGGCGGCGTTCTCCACCTGTTCGGGCGTGCCGCCCAGCACCTCGCAGAGCCCGGCCGCGGCCATGGAGCAGGCGGAACCCACCTCACCCTGGCAGCCCACCTCCGCACCGGAGATGGAGGCGTTGATCTTGAACAGAATCCCGACGGCGGCCGCCGCCAGGAGGAAGCGCACCACACCGTCGTCGTCCGCTCCCGGAACAAACTTCACGTAGTAATGCAGGACAGCCGGGACGATGCCGGCCGCCCCGTTGGTGGGGGCGGTGACGATGCGGCCGCCGGCCGCGTTCTCCTCGTTCACGGCCAGCGCGAAGAGGTTCACCCATTCCATCGCCCTGAGCGGATCGGTGACGCCGGTGTCCGCGGTCAGGGTCCGGAAGAGCTGCGGCGCGCGCCGCTTCACGTTCAGCCCGCCGGGGAGGATGCCTTCCGCGGCGCAGCCGTTGTCCACGCATTCGCGCATCACGGCCCACAGCTTCAGCAGTTCCTCGCGGAGCTCCGCCTCGCTGCGCCACGCCAGCTCGTTGGCGAGCATGACGTCGGAGATCGACATGTTTTCGCGCTTGCAGATCCCCAGCAGCTCGTTGGCCGTGGTGAAGGGGTACGGCAGCGGGGTCTCGTCCGCCACCACCTTCGCGCCGGCATCGGCATCGCCGTCGACGACGAAGCCGCCGCCAATGGAGTAGAAGCTCCGTTCGCTCAGCACCGTGCCGGCGTGGTCCAGGGCGCGGAAAGTCATGCCGTTGGGGTGGGCCGGCAGCGACTTCCGCCGGTGCAGCACCACGTCCTCGTCCCAGTTGAAGTCCACCCGGTGGTCCCCGCCGATCCGGAGCTCGGCGTCCAGGGCGGCGGCTGCCACCTGGTCGTCGGCGGTAGAGGTGTCAACGGTCTCCGGGTCCAGGCCCTGCAGGCCCAGCACCACGGCCTTGTCGGAGCCGTGGCCCCGGCCGGTGGCGCCGAGGGACCCGAAAAGCTCCGCCTGGACCCGGGTGGTGGCGCTCAGCAGCCCGCCGCCCTTGAGTCCGTCGGCGAACTGCTTTGCCGCCCGCATCGGGCCGACCGTGTGTGAGGACGACGGCCCGATGCCAACGGAAAACAGATCCAGGGCGCTAAGCGCCATCAGGGCACCTCGGGGGAAGCGAACTCCCTCATGGCGTCCAGCAGCCAGCGGCCCAGGTAGTCGGCGAACGAGGCGCGGGGAAACAGCCGGAAGCTTTCCTCCCCGGTCTTGAACAGGACCACCGGGATATTGCCCACTTCGGTGTTCAGGGCGGTGCCGGCCTTGAGGGTGCGGGGGTGCAGGTCCAGGGCGCAGCCCTTTTCCAGAACTGCACGGGCCCGCGGGCCGGACAGCTCGAACGTGGTGCGGTTGGCGGACAGGTCCACCACCTGGCCGGGGGCGTCGCCCAGGGCGGACTTGAGGGAGCCGATCAGGTCCCCGCCGAGGGAGTCGTGGGCGTCCTCCGGGGCCACGATGAGGAACTCCTGCGGGCCGAGCCACAGGACGCTGACGCGTTCTGTGCCGCGGACCTCGCCGCAGCGCCCCGGCAGGCCGCCGGTGACGGAGGCGATCCGGGCGCCGGCCTCGGAGCTGGCGTCCACGCGGACGCCGGCCATGGTCTGGAACGGGCCCTCTTTGAGGGTGACTGTTCCCTGCACGGACCCGGCGTCGAATGCTTCGGCCAGGTGTGAGGCTGGGCTGCGGCGGATTTCCCGGAGTCCATTGATGCCGGTGAAGGCTGCGGTGTTAGCCATCTTTGCGGGTCCCTTCGGGGTCAAACAGTACGGTTTCTGCCACGACTACGTCGACGAGCTGGTTGCCGGCGGCGGCCACCAGGGTCTCGCCGATCCGGTTGCGGCCGTTCTTGATCAGGGCCAGGCCGAACGAACGGCCCAGGGCGGCGCTGTGGTAGCTGGAGGTCACGAAGCCCTGCATCGGGACCGGGCCGTAGGCGGGATTCGCCGGGATGCCCTTCTCCACCAGCTGGGTTCCTTCCGGAAGCCTCAGCGAGCCGTCCACCGGCAGGACGCTGACCAGGTGCTTGCGGTCATCGCGCTGCTGGTCCGCCCGGGAGTAGGAGCGCTTGCCGATGAAGTCCTTGGCCTTGGAGACGATCCACTCCATGCCGGCATCCTGCGGGGTAACGGTGCCGTCGGTGTCCTGCCCGACGATCGGGTAGCCCTTCTCGGCGCGCAGCACGTGCATGGTTTCGGTGCCGTAGGGGGTGATGTTGAACTCGGCACCGGCCGCGGCCACGGATTCCCAGGTGTTCAGGCCGTACCAGGACGGCACGTTGATTTCGTAGGCCAGTTCACCGGAGAACGAGATCCGGCAGATGCGGGCCTGCACGCCGGACGCGAGGGTGGTTTCACGGAAGGTCATGAACGGGAACGCCTCGGCGGACAGACCGTCGTTGGCGGCCAGTTCCGGGGCGACCTTGGCGATGACGTCGCGGGACTTGGGTCCGACGACGGCGATCGTGCTCCACTGTTCGGTCACGGAGGTGCAGTGCACATCGAGTTCCGGCCACTCGGTCTGCAGCCATTCCTCCAGCCAGTCCAGCACCTTGGCGGCGCCGCCGGTGGTGGTGGTCATGAAGTAGGTCTCTTCGTCCAGGCGCAGGGTCACGCCGTCGTCGAAGATCATGCCGTCCGGGAGGCACATGACGCCGTAGCGGGCGGACCCCGGGGCGAGCTTCTTGAACGCGTTGGTGTAGATGCGGTTCAGGAACTCGCCGGCGTCCTTGCCGCGGATTTCGATCTTGCCGAGGGTGGTGGCGTCCATGAAGCCCACCGAGTCGCGGACGGCGGCGCATTCGCGGAGCACGGCTTCGTCCATGTCCTCGCCGTTCTGCGGGTAGTACCACGGCCGCTTCCACTGTCCGACGTCCTCGAACAGCGCACCCTGGGCGACGTGCCACGGGTGGATCGAGGTGACGCGGGCGGGGTCGAACAGCTCGCCGCGCTGGCGTCCGGCCAGTGCCGCGAAGGCCACGGGCGTGAACGGCGCACGGTATGTGGTGGTGCCGATGTCGCCGATGCCCCGGGACGCCTCGCCGGCCTGGCGGAGTGCCGCGGCGATGACGCCGATGGCGTTCACGCCGGAGGTCTTCCCTTGGTCGTTGGCGGTGCTGATGGAGGTGTAGCGCTTGATGTGCTCCACGGACCGCATGCCCGCGCCGGTGGAGCGCAGGACGTCGGCCACGGACTGGTCGCGCTGGAAGTCGACGAAGTGGTCGTGCCAGTCGTCCGGGGTTCCGGTCTGGCCGGGGACCAGCCACAGCTGCCGGGTCGGGGCGGACGCCTTCGGCTCCGCCAGGGCGGAGGGCTCGACGGCGGATTCGAAGCCCGCGGCGATCGCGGCCGACGCTCCGGCCGAGATGCCCTCGGCCAGGCAGTCCGCGAGGTCGAAGCTGCCGCGGCCGGAACCGATGGTCTGCTGGTTCGGAACCACGGTGACCGGCACGAAAGCCGCGAGGTCCTCGTCCCAGCGCAGCTTGCCCTGGCGCTGCGAGTGCAGGTGCACCAGCGGGCTCCAGCCGCCGGACACTGCCAGCAAATCGGCGGCGATCTCCTCGACGCCCGAGGTGAGTTCGCCGTCGTCGTTAATGCTGCGGACGGTGACGCTGTTGAGCCGGCCGTCCGAGTCGGCGGCGGTGTTGGCCACGGCGCTGCCGATGAGCACCCGGGTGCCGGCCTCGGCGGCGGCGGCAGCCACCGGCGTGAGGCTGGAGCGGGCGTCGACGACGGCCGCGAGCTTGATGCCCGCGGCGCGCAGGTCCGCGGCCAGGGCGTAGGCGCTGTCGTTGGTGGTGCTGATGACCACGCGGGACCCGGCGGCCACGGCGTAGCGGTTCAGGTAGCTGCGGACGGCCGAGGCGAGCATGATGCCCGGGCGGTCGTTGTTCTCGAACACCAGCGGACGCTCGTGGGCGCCGGGGGCCAGCACAACCTGGTTGGCACGGATGTGCCAAATACGCTGGCGGGAGACGCCGGCGGCGGCCGGGCTTGAGAGGTGGTCGGTGCGGTTCTGGACCGCGATGACGTAGTTGGCGTCGTAGGCACCGAACGCGGTGGTGCGGTTCAGCACGGTGCTTTCGGCACCGGAGACCAGCTCGGCCTCGACGTCGGCAACCCATTCCAGGGCGGGCTTGCCCTCGATGGTTTCGGCCAGGTCGGGGGCGGTGGATCCGGCGAGCAGCGCGCCGCCGAGTTCGGGCTGGTCGTCCATCAGGATGACGCGGGCGCCGCTGCGGACCGCTTCGCGGGCCGCGGCCAGGCCGGCGGGGCCGCCGCCGATGACGAGGATGTCGGTGTGGACGTACTTCTTGTCGTACTCGGCGCGGTCATCGGCCGGGTCCAGCTTGCCGAGGCCGTTCAGGAAGCCGGCCTTGAGGCCGTCCACCAGGGAAACGGTGGTGGCGGGGAGCATGGACTCGGCGACGTCGCCGGGGAACCGGGCTTCGATCCGGACCAGGGCGTTGGGCTCTTCGACGCCGGCGGCCAGGATACCGCGGGGGCGGTCCTCGTACAGCGAGTTGCCGGCGGCGATGCGACCGTTGGCCAGCAGCGCGGAGGCCAGGGTGTCACCCGGGTGTCCGGTGAATTCCTCGCCGTCCACGGTGAAGCGCCAGGAGATGCTGCGGTCGATGCGGCCGCCGGTGCTGAGGCGCGTGTTCTGGGAGGTCACTTGGTCGCTCCTTCCGGGGCGGTGCTGGGGCTGAGGGGGGTGGTGCTGGCGGCGCCGGTGCTTGCGGTGCCGGTGTCAGCTGCGGGCGGGACGGGCGCGGCGGGCCGCGGCACCCCCATCGGGTAGACGGCCTGGATGTCATACGTGACCGTGTCGCGGAGCATGTTGAACCACTGCCGGCAGCCGGTGCTGTGCACCCAGCGTTCGGCGAAGGTGCCCTTGGTGTTCTCGCGGTAGAACAGGTACTCGGCCCATTCCCGGTCCGTGAGGTCGTTGGGGTTCTCGGGGTAGGGCACGTGGGCCTGGCCGCCGTAGTGGAAGTCGGTTTCGTCCCGCGGGCCGCAGTTGGGGCAGGAGATAAGCAGCATGTGCGTCTTCTTTCTGGTGGACCGTGGCTAGTGGGCGACGGCGGCAGCGCCGTGTTCGTCGATCAGGGCACCGGTTTCGAAGCGTTCCAGGGCGAACGGCTTGTTCAGCTTGTGCGGTTCGCCGGTGGCGATGGTGTGCGCGAAGGTCAGGCCGGCAGCCGGCGTGCCCTTGAAGCCGCCGGTGCCCCAGCCGCAGTTGACGAACATGTTGTCCACCGGGGTGGTGCCCACGATCGGCGAGGCGTCCAGCGTGGTGTCCACGATGCCGCCCCAGGTCCGGAGCACGTGTGCGCGGGCGAAGATCGGGAAGAGTTCGACGGCGGCCGCCATCTGGTGCTCGATCACGTGGAAGGAGCCGCGCTGGCCGTAGCCGTTGTAGGAGTCGACGCCGGCGCCCATGACCAGTTCGCCCTTGTGCGCCTGGGAGACGTACACGTGGACGTGGTTGGACATGACGACTGTCGGGTGGACCGGCTCGTGGAGCTCGGAGACCAGCGCCTGCAGCGGGTGGGACTGGATGGGGAGCCGGAAGCCGGCCATTTCCGCCAGGACCGAGCTGTGGCCGGCGGCGGCCAGGCCCACCTTTTCAGTGTTGATAGTGCCGCGGTTGGTCTTGACGCCCACCACGCGGTTGCCGTCCTTGATGAAGCCGGTGACTTCGCAGTTCTGGATGATGTCCACGCCCATCTCGTCGCACTTGCGGGCGAAGGCCCAGGCGACGTGGTCGTGCTTGGCGATGCCGGCGCGCGGCTGGTAGGTGGCGCCCATGACCGGGTAGCGGATGTTGTCGCTGATGTTCAGGATGGGGCAGAGTTCCTTGACCTGCTGCGGGTCCAGCCATTCGGCGTCCACGCCGTTGAGCTTGTTGGCGCCCACGCGGCGGATGCTTTCGCGCACGTCGCCCAGGGTGTGGGCCAGGTTCATCACGCCGCGCTGGCTGAAGAGGAAGTCGTACTCCAGCTCCTCGGGCAGGATTTCCCACAGCTTCAGGGCGTGCTCGTAGATGGCAGCGCTCTCGTCCCAGAGGTAGTTGGAACGGATGATGGTGGTGTTTCGGGCCATGTTTCCGCCGGCCAGCCAGCCCTTCTCCAGGACGGCGATGTTGGTCATGCCGTGGTTCTTGGCCAGGTAGTACGCGGTGGCCAGGCCGTGGCCGCCGCCGCCGACGATCACGGCGTCATAGGAGGACTTGGGCTCCGGGTTGTGCCACAGGAACTCCGGGTGTTCCGGAAGGTGGTGCGTGCTCACTGGGCTGCTCCAATCATGTCGTTTTCAAAGGCGGCAATCTCGGTGGCGCCACTGAGCTGGGGGTACAGGGGGAACTGCTCGGCGAGCGCGGTGACGCGGGCGCGGAGTTCGACGGCGGTGCCGTCGTCGAGCGTTCCGGTGCCTGCAGCGCTGGTGAGGGCCTTGGCGATGATGTCTGCAACCTCGGTGAATTCCGCGGCGCCGAAGCCGCGCGTGGCCAGGGCGGGGGTGCCGATCCGGAGGCCGGAGGAGACCATCGGCGGGCGGGGGTCGAATGGAACGGCGTTGCGGTTGACGGTGATGCCGATCCGGTGCAGCGTGTCCTCGGCCTGCTGGCCGTCCAGCTCAGAGTTGCGCAGGTCAACGAGGACCAGGTGGACGTCAGTGCCGCCGTTGACCACCGTGATGCCGGCGGCTTCAACGTCGGGCTGCAGGAAGCGCTCGGCCAGCAGCTTGGCGCCTTCCAGGACGCGCTTCTGGCGTTCCTTGAAGCCTTCGGTTGCGGCAAGCTTGAAGGCTACGGCCTTGGCGGCGATGACGTGCTCCAGCGGGCCGCCCTGCTGGCCGGGGAAGACCGCGCTGTTGATCTTCTTGGCGTACTGCTCCTTGGCGAGGATGACACCGCCGCGGGGGCCGCCCAGGGTCTTGTGCGTGGTGGTGGTGACGACGTCGGCGTACGGCACCGGGTTGGGATGAAGGCCGGCGGCGACGAGACCGGCGAAGTGGGCCATGTCCACCATCAGGTAGGCACCGACGAGGTCGGCGATCCGGCGGAACTCGGCGAAGTCGAGCTGGCGGGAGTAGGCGGACCAGCCGGCCACGATCAGCTTGGGCTTGTGCTCCAGGGCCAGGGCCTCGACCTCGGCCATGTCCACGCGGAAGTCGGATTCGCGGACGTGGTACGGGACCACGTTATAGAGCTTGCCGGAGAAGTTGATGCGCATGCCGTGGGTGAGGTGGCCGCCGTGGGCCAGGTCCAGGCCGAGGATCGTGTCGCCCGGGTTCAGCAGGGCGAACATGGCGGCGGCGTTGGCCTGCGCGCCGGAGTGCGGCTGGACGTTGGCGAACTCGGCGCCGAACAGGGCCTTCACGCGGTCGATGGCCAGCTGCTCGACGACGTCGACGTGCTCGCAGCCGCCGTAGTAGCGCTTGCCCGGGTAGCCCTCGGCGTACTTGTTGGTGAGGACCGAACCCTGCGCCTCCATGACGGCCGCAGGAGCGAAGTTCTCCGAGGCGATCATTTCCAGCGTGGACTGCTGGCGGTCCAGCTCGCGTGCGAGTGCCTGCTGGATCTCGGGATCGACTGCGGAAAGTCGGTCGTTCAACTGCTCAACCACGAATGCTCCTTATGAAATACCACTTAGCTTAGGACTGATATATCAGTGTGAGGTCAATGGTATGATTGAGCTCACAACAGAGTCAAGAGCAGGAAGCAAAGTGGAACTTCGCTTCCGCTTAGAGCCCATGAACGGAGTCCCGCTGTGAATGCCCTTCCCGCCATGCCGCCCGCCGAGGACGAAACACTGTCCCAGGCCGAGGCCGCGTACCGGCAGCTCCGCGACAAGCTGATCATGCTGGACATCCGCCCTGGCGATCCCATCAATGACGGCCAGCTGGCGGCGGAACTCGGCTTCGGGCGCACGCCCGTGCGTGAAGCCATCAAGCGCCTGGAGGTGGACCACCTGGTGGTGTCCTACCCGCGCCGGGGAACATTCGCCACCACCGTGGACTTCACCGAACTGGCCGACGTCTCGGAAATCCGGGAGCTGCTCGAACCGCTCGCGGCGCGCCGGGCCGCCAAGCGGGCCAACGCCGCCATGCGGGAGGAACTGCTGGACGTCGCCAAGGCCATCTCGGAACTGGCGCCCACCCCCGCCCAGTCGCGGGAGCTCATGCGCTACGACCTCACGGTGCACCGGCTGATCTACCGTGCCGCGGCCAACCCGCACCTCGAGGACACCCTGATCCGCTACGACAACCTCGCCACCCGCATCTGGTGCCTGGTCCTGGACAAGGTCCCATCCGTGAGCGGGCACATCGGCGAGCACGTGGACCTGCTCAAGGCCGTGGCCGAGGGCGACGCGGACAAGGCGGGCGAGCTCGCGCTGCACCACGTCACGAGCTTCGAGGAGACCATCCGCAAGGTGCTGTAGGACTTTCACGCGGCGCCCCATGCCCTTGTTGGCGGCCACCCGGGCGGCTATTCTGCCAGAAACGTCCGCCGCCAATGAGGGTGACAGCAGGGCCAGGTACCTGCCACTTCCAGGCCTGACCAGCGTTTCGAAAGAGGCACGCCGTGTCCGTTGCACCCACCCCTCAAGGCGCGTCCCGGCGTCGTCTGCTTTTCATCCTCCTTGCCGCCGTGGTGGTGGTTCTGGCGGGTGTGGCCATTGCCGTTTCTGCGCAGGCACCCCGGACGGATCAGCAGGCAGCGACCACTTCGCCGTCATCTGCGGCCGCCACTGCCCCCGCTGACGCACCGAGCCCCGCGTCCCCGGCTTCCGCTTCCCCCGCTCAGGAGGCTGCGAAACCGGCGGCCGCGGAGCTCCTGGACGAAGCCAACACCGTGTGCGAGATGCGTGTGACCGAGAAGTACCCCACCGCTGAGGTCCAGCCCGGCACCAAGTCCACCGCCAAGGCGAAGAGCGGCAACTTCCAAACCACCGGCTCCTACACCGACCCGACGGCCGGCAAGCCCGCGGCCACGGAATTCCAGTGCTCCTCGGTCAATGCCGGCGGCACCTGGACCGTGAACCTGGACCGTGGCTAGGCCTGTAACGGGCTAGAGATTCAGCGGCTGCCGAAGGCTCGGAGCCGTCCTGGCGTTCAGCAGGAGGTTGGTGATGCCAAGCATTTCCTCTGTGGCCCGCAGCAGCGAGTAGTGGCTGTAGGCACCCGTCACCACAGTCCCCGGAACGACGGACGGGGCCACCACGAAGTTGGGGATGGGCGTGTCCTCGTCATACAGAACCACGACGGCAGTGCGTCCCGCCTGGTAACTTTGGCTCGCCAGGATCACCGGCAGCCACCTCGAAAGCCACGTGTCGCCGGTGGTGATGCTGCAGTCGTGCGTGTCATTGCAGACGTTCGGGGTGATCAGCGAGAAGCCGGGCAGCGTGTTGTTCGTCAGGTCGTTGAACAGGTTCCCGGACGTCGTGGTCCCGAGCGGGACGTTGTTGGTGGCGCATGCGGCCCTGTCCCCCGTCCCCTGGTAGTAGGCCTCCGGGTTGTGCCTCACCGCGTAAAGGCCGGAATCGGTCAGCCTGCAGTTCGCCGGCATGTCCTCCTGGTAGCTCTTCTGGGTCAGTCCACGTGCCCGGACCTGGCGGAAGAGATTGTCCGCGGTAATGGCGGGAAGACTGCCCGGGCTGCTGTCCGACGTCACACCCTGGTTGCTCCCAGAAGTCAGGGCGATGTAGTTCGGCAGTGAGGGGAACGCGGACCCGGCGTCGCTCCAGTTGGTCATGCTGGCGCACTTTTGGGCAGTCTGCGTCATGTACGGTGCGCTGGGGCTGCCGATGACCTGGGAGTACCTCTTATTCTCGAAGATGATCCAGATGACGTGGTCGTAGGTCGCCGGCGGGGCGGCGGCTGTTCCACAGGGTGAGCCCGGCGGCGGGGGCGGCGGCGGCGGAGGCGTGGAGCCGGTGGTGAGCACCAGCTGCGGCCGGCGGGTGGCGTCGCTGAATTCCTTCGAGTTGTAGATAACGCCATCGGAGTTCGTACTGCTGATGCGCAGGGAGTACGTTCCGTCGCCCTTGACCAGGCTGAAGACATCCACTTCCACCCAGGTGCCAGTGCTGACAGCTCCCAGTGAGGCGATGTTGGTGCTGCTTGCGGCAGGCGCGTTCGACCAGGTCACGGAACCCTCAGCCCAGCTGTTGTCCGGCACATGCCGGAACTGTCCGCCGGACGGCGAGGGATCTGCCACGAAGAGCCGCAGCTTCGCAGCTGTGACCGTCCCTCCGGTTCCGGTGACAACGAATTTCAGGAACGACATCTCCACGGGGCTGTTATCGGCCTTCAGGCCGGTGGCCGTGCCGTAATTGGTGCCCGGCGTCGCACTTTTCACGACCGCGTCCGCCGATGGGCCCAGGGTAATTGTGGCAGCCCGGGCAGGCACAGCGGTTAAAGAGAAGGTAGCCGTAAGCAACAATGCTGCAGCCACAGAAAATGGACGAAGACGCGCATTCTTCGACGACGAATTGCTACCCTGCAGATTACCGCGTGGAGCTGCAGGGCTTAATTGGAGCTTCATGAGAAAATTCCCATCTTGCTGAGTGCATGAAATAGTGTCTCGATGTCGCCCGGGCCTTGCCCGGGAACCGCGGCGGACGAAGGCTTCCACGCCCCTGACTGACTGAACGGAGCGGCGCCCTTTTGCCGGTGGGCTCATTATAGGAAGCACCATAAATGCGGGGCTGTACGCACTTTTGCGTATGGCTTTTAGGGATATGCCGCTTACGGACAATTAGTCAGCAAGTTTTGCAAAGCAATTATCAGTTATTGTCATTGGATCATCGAATTTCGAAACTGCAAAGCTATGTATTTGATTGCTAGAATGCTCGGATGACGCGGAACGAAGCGTTATACCGGGAGTGGCTGGAATTTGTCGGGGAATTCCTGCAGCATCCATTTGCGGCCCACCCCCGCGCGGAGGAGGCGATCTCCAAGCGGCTCACGGCTTCGTTCAACGCCGCATGCTGCAGCCGCAGCAGTGTTGGCCCGGACTGGGTTGACAACATGGAGGGCTGCTGGCCCGGCGATTATCTTCCCAAGCTGCCACCAGGCCCGCGCGTTCCCGATGCCACCTGGCAGCCGCTCCTGCGCTGGTACGCAGTGTCCGGGCTTTCCGGTCCCCAGTCTCTTGCCCGGGTTCCCGGGCAGGTGGCTGACTGGCGCATGCAGGCCGAATGGCAAGACCTGGCCAGGCCGCTGGGAATCGGCTTCCAGCTGGCCATTCCCCTGCTCCTGGATGGTCCGGTTCATCGCGCCTACCTGCTGGCGAGGCCCGACCGGGAGTTCGACGACGATGAGCTTACCCTGGCCATTGCCCTTCAACCGATTCTGACGGGCCTGTACCGGCAGCTCGCCTGGGCCTCGGAGGACACGTCAACAGACGGGCCCGGGCTGACCCGGCGGGAACTCGCCATCCTGGGGCTGCTCGGCCAGGGGCTGACCGCCACGTCCCTGGGCCACCACTTCAACATCTCCCCGCGGACAGCGCAAAAGCACCTCGAACACATCTACCGCAAGCTTGACGTGGGCGACCGGCTGATGGCGGTGCAAAAAGCCGCCCGGTTGGGGCTGCTGGACCAGACGTTGGCGGTGGCGACAAACGGCAGAGTTTGAGGAGAAACAGGGAGTCCCCCGGGACCTTCCCGGGGGATTCCTCTATTCATGGGTGAATGCCGTTCATGGGTGAACTCTGTTCATGGGGCAAAAGGAGTTCATGGGTTGCTAGTGGCCGCCACCTCCGATCACGCCTTTCTCGACGGCCTTCGTGACGGCGTCGGCTTCGGTCTGGGTCAGGGTGCCGTCCTTGACGGCGGTGTCCAGCTTGGTCTTCAGCGCGGCAGCGCGTTCCGCCTGTTCAGCCGTGCGGATTTCAGTCAGGGCCGCGGCGACCTTGGCTTCGTCCACACCGAGTGCCGTCGCCAGGGACTTGGCCATCGCCGCATCCTGGGCGGTGCGGTCAGGCCTGGTGCCCTCGGTCGGCGCCGCCGTCGGCTTGTTGGCCTCGCGGAACGCCTGGATTGCGTCGCTCACTTTCGTTTGGGCGACACCCAGCTTGGTGGCAAGGTCTGCCGCGATCTGGCCGCGGTCGCCCTTGTGGCCACGGAAGCCGTCAGTCGGGGCGCTGCTGTCCGTCGAAGTACTTGACGTTGCGCTGGGGCTCGGGGTGGTGGCGGCTGAGGCCATTCCGGTAGCCCCCAGGCCGGCGCCCAGCGCCAGGGCGCCGGCGGTGATGCCAAGGGTGATTCTCTTGGTTCGTGACATGTTGTCTCCTTGATCGGCCGTGTGCGGCTTTGAACGGAAGGGCATCTGTCCTAGCCCCTTCCTCAAAGATCCAGCCACAGGTTAGGGCACCGCTGTTCGGAAACTGTCAGGAGGCTGTGAACCCTGCCCGGGGCCACAGCCCCGGCGTTTCCCCAATCGCGGCGGCAACTACCGAGGAGTAGTGTGAAGGCCATGGATGAGTCGCCTCCGGACGGTGAACAAGCACCCGAACTGTTCCGCAACGTGGACGGAGAAACTCTCCGGCGCCAGGTGCTGGAGATCATCAGCGACGTGCTGGCGGACTCCGATCCGCAGAAAGCATGGGCCAGGGAGCAGCTGCTCGACTTGCTGGCAACCCACATGGACGACCCCGAACAGGCCCTCCTCCATCATCTGATCAGCACCCGGAACGTCCCCAAGTCCTCACCGCAGAATCCAGCGGAGGATTCTTCGCGCAACGAGGCCGCCGCGGGGAAGAGGATGCTGCTGACGGCCTTCCAGCCCATCAGGCAACTGCCCGGCGGAGAAGTAATCGGGGTTGAGGCGCTGGCACGGTTCGTCAGCCATGAGGGGACCAGCGCAGACGTCTGGTTCCGCGGAGCCGCCGCGATGGGACTGGGGCCGGACCTGGAGATCGCGGCCCTGCACCTCGCCCTTTCCGCGGCAGGAGAAATTCCGCCCCACTTTTTTGCGTCGTTCAACCTCAGCCCCACGGCATGCGCCGACCCCCGTGTTCAGGCTCTGATGCTGGGCGGCACGGTCGACCCGGAGCGGATGGTCATCGAGATCATGGGCGACCTTGCGGACCGGGAACTGGCGGGCCTTGCTGCTGTTCTGAGCCCCCTGCGCCAGCACGGCGTGCGCCTTGCCGTGGACGGCTCCGGTCCGGCCGCCACCTCGGCGAAGCAGATCCTGCACCTGCTCCCCGACATCATCAAAGTCGACCGCGACTTCCTCGCCGGCGCCGTTTCGCCAGGCAACGGGCCGGGTACGGCCCCCTTCATTTTTGCACTGGCCGAGCAGACAGGCGCGACACTGTCCGCGGAAGGAATCGAGAGCCGCGAGGAACTCGCCGCCGTCGTGAAACTGGGAATCACCAGAGGCCAGGGCTATCTGCTGGGCAGACCCTCGGTGGACCCTCGCGACTGGGCAGCCTGGACCGGCGACGCTGACCCTTTGGGAGAGCGCCGCCTGGATTTCCCCCGCTGAGACGGGCTCCGGGGACGCGCGCAACAGGCCCGCCTACGGCCTCCGAGGCTCCTTTGCCTGGACGCTTGAGCACGGCCAGTTCACGCTCGAACCCGCACCACTTTGCTGCCTGGAGCCAAACTGTGAGTTCGCTCTTAATCTGACGCGCGGGCTTTGTGTCCCGGCCAAGCGGGCGTACCTTTCGAGAAAGGGCCTCTTCTCCAGGCGTCCGCGCCGGAGATGCAGGCCACCCGGTCCGGAAGAGGCCAAAATGAAAACACGTACGCGTAATGCCACCGTTGTGGCGGGCATAGCCGTCCTCCTGGGGACGGCCGGCGGAGGAATGCTCACCGCGCCGGGGCAGGTGAAGCAACAAATCTCCAATGACGCCGTGATCCGGGTGTCCGCTACGTCCCCTGACCACCACTCCCGCGGAGAACACAGAACCACCCACCACACCAGGAACCGGTCCGCGCAGGAAACGACCGCGCAGAACCGGACTGCCGTAGCCGGAGTGGAGGCGGCGGCTGATGTAGAGGCACGTGGCCAGGCAGCCGGCCAGTCACCGAACGGTGCCAACACCGAGGTAGTTCTCAGATCCCTGCCCGGCCTCGATGCAGACGGGGATTCGTGCTCGTAGCCGCGCCCTGTTTCCGGAACTCCGTTATAGACCGGAATAACAGTTAAAGACCGATGGCGGCCCCACCATCCGGTGAGGACCGCCCCGGCGGCGGTGCCGCCGTCGGCCTATGAAGCCTCGGTTTTGATCCAGGCAGGACCTAGACGATGGCTGCGCGGAGTTCCTTCGCGGCCAGTGCGGGGTCTGCTGCACCGTAGATGGCGCCGCCGGCCACGGCGACATCGGCGCCGGCCTTCTGGACGTCACCGATGGTGGCGAGCTTCACGCCGCCGGCCACGGAGAACGGAACGCGGGCTTCGGCGCCGGCGCGGAGCAGACCGTTCAGGTCAAAACCGGGCTTGGCCTGCTCGTCCAGGCCGGCGTGCATCTCCACGAACTTCGCACCCAGGGCACGGACTTCCTTGGCACGGGTGACCTTGTCAGCGATGCCGATGAGGTCAACCACGACGCCCTTGTTGTGGGCCTGGGCTGCCTTGACGGCACCGGCGATGGTGGAGTCGTCAGCGGCACCGAGCACGGTGACCAGGTCGGCGCCGGCCTTGAACGCGATGTCGGCTTCGAGCTCGCCGGCGTCCATGGTCTTCAGGTCAGCGAAGACGACCTTGTCCGGGTGGGCTTCCTTGACCGCGGTGATGACGGACAGGCCTTCGGCCTTGATCAGCGGGGTGCCCAGTTCGATGATGTCAACGTGCTCGGCAACCTTGCCGGCCAGCTCGAGGGCAGCTTCGGTGGTCAGGAGGTCGATGGCAACTTGGAGCTTCATGTGTTTTTCCTTACTTGGATTTGGTTTTAGGTGGTTCTTCCGCAGCGGCGTCCTCATCCCGGAGGCTCTGGAACGCCGCTTCCCTTCCATCTTCGAACGCCAAGCCTGTGGGCACCACAGCATGATCGGGCAGTCTTTCCCACCCAAAGGGGTAGGCGGCACCTGGGCTCGAGATCCTCCTTTCGGCGCTGCGCGCCCCTCCCCGGGTGTAGGGTCAGGAGTCAGGAACCTCTTCGGTTCCGCTACAGGAGCGATATGGCTGACAAGTCCCCCCGTCAAGCAGCATCCAAGAAATCCACCAAATCCATCAAGGAAAAGCGTGCCGACAAACGGGCCGCCGCGGCACCCGCCAGCTCACTTGACAAGACCAGCGCCAAGCCCGTGCCGGCAAAGAAAAAGTGACAGTTTCGCCGCACTACCTCACCCTTGGGGTCCTGTCCTCACCACGCAAGCCTGATGAACGCCGCGTCCCACTTCACCCGCTCCATCTTGAACGCATCCAGCCGGAGCTGCGCCAGCACATGATCTTTGAACGCGGCTACGGGGAACGTTTCGGCTTTTCCGACGCCCAGCTGGCGCAGTTGGGCGGGCGGCTGGGCAACCGTCAAGAGATTGTGGCGCAGGCGGACGTTGTTCTGTTGCCCAAACCCCAGCCGCAGGACCTTGGCGAACTTCGGGACGAACAGGTTCTCTGGGGCTGGCCGCACTGCGTCCAGGACACTGCCGTTACGCAGTTGGCCATCGATAAGAAGCTGACGCTGATCGCCTTCGAGGCCATGAACCACTGGGCATCTGACGGCGGCTTCGGCCTACATGTCTTTCACAAGAACAACGAGCTTGCCGGCTACTGCTCGGTCATACACGCATTGGCGCTGACTGGGTCCACCGGGGACTACGGCCGACGCCTCCGCGCCGTCGTCATCGGTTTCGGTGCCACCGCCCGCGGTGCTGTCACGGCATTGAACGCACACGGTGTCCATGACGTGCAGGTGCTGACGAACAGGGGCGTTGCTGCGGTAGGCGCCCCAATCCACTCAGTACGGATCACCCAGTTTGATCATGACGACAAGGCGCCGTTCCTTAGCCAGGTCATCACCGAACGCGGCCGGGTTCCCCTGGCTCCCTTTCTGGCCGAGAGTGACATCGTAGTCAACTGCACCCTTCAGGACCCGAACAATCCCCTGACCTACCTCCGGACCGAGGATTTGGCCGCATTCCAGCCGGGAAGCCTGATCGTGGATGTGTCCTGCGATGAAGGCATGGGATTCAGCTGGGCCAAGACCACAACCTTCGCAGAGCCGATGTTCACCGTGGGTGAGCACATCAACTATTACGCGGTGGATCACAGCCCGTCCTACTTGTGGAACTCCTCCAGCTGGGAAATCAGCGAGGCCCTCCTGCCTTTCCTCGAGCCGGTCATGTCAGGACCTGCGGCCTGGGATAACAGCGAGACCATCAGCAGGGCAATCGAGATCCGCGAGGGAGTCGTCCGCAACCCGGCAGTGCTGGAATTCCAGGGACGCGAGCCGGGCTACCCCCACGCCGTGCCCGAAATGGTGGTCAGCTGACTGACCACCATTTCCGGCGCAGGGCCGGCTCAGCTGACGCTTCTTCGTTGCGCTCGGCATTAGGATCTTCAGTCCGGTCAAGAACCTCCCACACGACCATCGCGAGTGTGGCGGCGGCGGCCACGGCCCCGGCGACGACCCAGGCTACCCGGGCGCCCTTACCCGGTTGGTGCCCGCGACGAACACTAACGGGTCCGATGCCAGCAGACCGCCGGTCCGGCTTCCGGCCCCTGATGCGTCCCTGTGCGCGTCCAAACATCTCCGTTCCCAACTTTCTCTAACTCCCAACTTCTCCAACGCTGTTTCGTCCCGAGCAGGACTTGCAAAACGTATCGAGCACGTTAGCAGGATTCAGCCGAAGAGCGCCTTGCCACCACCCGAGGCCGGTGGCAGGGTGGCGGCATGGAGATCGAGGTTCGGCCGGCGGTGCAGTTTGAGGACGTGAAAGCGGTGGTGGGGCCCAAGCGGCCGGACGCGACGGTGTGCTGGTGCCTGAGCTACCGCATCCCCTCCAAACAGAACCTGGAGTTGCGCGGCACAGCCCGCGGGGAGCTGGTCCAGGAACTGTTAAGCGAGGATCCACCGCCCGGGGTTCTGGCGTACGACGGCGGGGAGGCAGTTGGGTGGGCCGGGGTCCATCCGCGCGCCGATACCAGCTTTGCCCGGAACCGCCGCATCCCCCACGTGGACGATCTGGACGTGTGGTCGGTGTGGTGCATCCGGGTCCGGCCGGGGTACCGCGGCAAGGGAATCTCCCACCGGCTGCTGCAGGGCGCCGTCGACTTTGCCCGCTCCTACGGCGCGCCAGCCGTCGAGGGTTATCCGGTGGATAACCAGGGCCGGAAGGTAGACCTCACCATGGCCTACGTGGGCACCCGCAAGCTCTTCGAGGCGGCAGGCTTCGCCAAAGCCGCGGACACCGACTCCGTCCTCAACGGATTCCCGCGCGTGCTGATGCGCCTTGACCTGCGCCGATTGAACTGATCTGTGCCAGTCTCGCTGACGCCCGGCGGCGTTACCCGGCTTGACGCGATGTCAGCTCCGTCACACTTCCCGGCATAGGATCGGGACATGGCTTCGAACAATGACCTGGAACCCGACGCCGACGCCGAGGTCGAGGGCGGCCAGCAGGGCGGCGTACAATCCGTCGACCGGGCGCTTGCTGTCCTGGAGATCCTGGCCCGCGACGGCCATGCAGGCGTGAGCGAAATCGCCGAGGAAATGGGCATCCATAAGTCCACGGTGTCCAGGCTGCTTGGTTCCCTTGTTGGCAGGGAGATGGTCCACCAGAACAGCGAACGGGGCAAGTATCAGCTGGGATTTGGCATCCTTCGTCTGGCAAGTTCCATCCCTGGCCGGCTGAGCCTGGTCCGCGAGGCACGCCCGGTGCTCGAGAACCTGGCCGAGGCATTTAAGGAAACCGTCAACCTCGCCGTTCTTCGCTCCAACTATGCCGTCAACGTGGACCAGGCCATGGGGCCCTCAACCCTGGCCACCTACGACTGGGTGGGAAGCCTTACGCCCCTGCATGCGACGTCGAGCGGGAAGGTCCTGCTGGCGGCGCTGGACGCGGATGAACGTGAGCGCATCCTGAAGGAGACAGGGCTGCCGGCCCGGACACCGCGGACCATCACCAAGCGCGACAAACTCGAAAAGCAACTGATCGACGCCGCCCACGACGGCTACGCGGTGACCCTCGAAGAGTTCGAAATAGGGTTGAACTCCATGGCGGTGCCGGTCTACAACCACCTGGGAACGGTGATCGGCGCGGTCAGCATCTCCGGCCCGGCCTTCCGCTTCGACCCGGAGAAAGTACCGGGCCTCGTTGAGGGCCTTGGCCAGGCCGGCCTGCGGATCAGCGCCAACATGGGCTACACCCGGCGCTGATCCAGCCGGCTCACGTACTTCTCCATGGCGTCGACGGCCGCCGTTGCCCCGCCGGAGCTGCGGACGCGCTGGCTCATCGCCGCAATCTTGCGCCGGATCTCCTGGTCCTGGCCGACTTCCGTCACGACGTCGTGGATCATCCCCGGCGTAAGGCCCTCGGCGGGAAGGCGGCGTCCCAGTCCCAGCTCCTCGACGCGGCGGGCGTTGGCTTCCTGCTCCGGTTGCAGCGGAAACGCCACGAGGGGAACGCCCAGATACAGCGCCTCCATGGTCGAGTTCATCCCCGTGTGGGAGAGGAACACACGGGCATGCCGCAGGACCTCCAGCTGCGGAAAGAAAGGCCGGACCTCTGCATTCGGCGGGACCTCCCCCAGTTCGGCCACCTCCATCCGGTCGCCGACGGCCATGGCCACCTGCCATTCTGTGCCCGCAAACGCGTCCAGGCACATGCGAAAGAAGTCCGGCCGGTCGTTCAACGGCGTGGTCCCGAGCGAGATGAACAGCAGAGGCGCGTCCTTGATGCGCGGCTGCCATTCCTCCTCGCCGCCCCTCCGGCCAAGGCTGGGTCCCACGAAGTGGAAACGGCCATCGAAGGTGTCAGCTGCGGGCTGGAATTCCCTCGGGATGAAGCAGATGTTCAGGGAAGCCGGGGGTCCCTCCATGAAATTGAACCCGGCGAGGCCCTGCTCCCTCGCGAAATCCTCGATGAGCTGGCGGGCCTGCTTCCACGCCGCGAGCATTTCTGCTGGCGGACGGGCGGGCATCAGCTCACGCATCGAAAAATGCTCGTTGGTGGCATAGGTAGGAAGCAGCGCGACGTCCGGCAAATCTAGTTTCAGGGCGGCCATCTTCCCGGCGAGGGTCATGGCGTCATAGCAGACCGCATCCGGCTGATCCGCGGCCAGCCGGGACAACAGGGCGGGAAATTCTTCCCGGGCCCTTTCCAGCAGCCGCTCCAGCAGTCCCGACATCATGCCGGACCCAAGCCCCGCCAGCATGCCCGCCCGGGGCGGCCGCCCGGCGTCGTCCTGTGCGGGACTGCCGGGAGCAGAAGCGCCGAACCGGGGAAACTGCGACGACAGGTCCTCGCCGTTCTCGAAAAAGATGGCCCCGGCAGATTCGACGGCGGCCGCGTACTTGGCCGAGGTGGCATACGTGACCCGGTGGCCTCTCCGGACCAGCTCTGCGACCACCGGCAGCGTCGGGTTCACGTGGCCCGTGGCTGGAAGGCAAACAAAGGCAAAATGCATGACAGACACTCCTCCGCCCGGGCAGCGACAGGATCATCGTACGCGCTTAAAAACTGACTGAGCCTGCCGAAAGCTTGGTTTCGGCAGGCTCAGTCAGCGGATTAGAACTTTATGGGGCCGGGGTGGTGGTTTCTTTGCGTTGCAGTGTTTCGGCGCGTTCTTCCAGGGGCGGGGTGTCTGCGGTGAGGCCGAGCAGGGCTTCGCCGGTGAGCGGGACGTCGCCGACTTTTTCGTTGACCCAGTCGTGGAAGGCACCAATGTGGTGCTCGGACGG
>NZ_JBHUSE010000010.1:142438-147752 GCF_042674585.1 Arthrobacter sp. NPDC057013 | reverse complement strand
TTTTATTTAAAAATTTTTTAAAAACCACACCTCTTCGGGGGGGGGTGTTAACCCTGTTTCACCCCCCCGCCGTCGTTCTATTAAGAGCGTTTAGGATTCCCAGACGATCTCGTCGTCGACCACGCCGTCCTCGTCCGCGGAGGCCACCAGGACTTCGTCCGTGAAGTGCTCGCCCAGGGTGAAGTCCAGAACGAAGTAGCGCTCCGGCTGGCCCGGGTAGATCCCCACATGACCCAGTTTTAGCGCCTTCAGGAACACCGCATTGGTGAGCTGGCTCTTCTCCTTCACACCGAAGATTTTCTGCAGGTGCTCGTCCTTGATGGCGTTGCAGTGGAAGCGGAGGTATTCCTGCGGGCTGGTGCCCTCCTGCTCGAGCTCCTCGGCAATCATTTCCCGGACCTCGTCCACGAGCTCGGGAAGGTACCGGAGGCGGTAGTCCACCTTGTGCATGGCCGCTTCGTCGAAATGGTCATGGGCGTTGATGTTCAGGTCCAGTTCAAGGCGTTGGCCAGCCAGCTCGTGCTCCGCGGCAATGTTATGGTCCCTGCCGTGGTTCAGCTCGATTACTCCGAAGTGCTGGCTCGCTACCTTGGTGGTCATATCTTCAACATAGACCCGAACAGCAGAGCATTCCAGCATCGGGGATCATTTAACTGACTGCCCCAGGTTGCCCATCGTTTCGGCCAGCAGGTCCACGAACAGCTGCACCCGGGCTGTCTTCTTGTCATTGATGAGCAGCGCAAAGACGTTGCGGGCCAGGCGGATTTCCGGAACGTCCAGCACCACCACACCGGCCGGCCGGTGCAGCAGCGCAAGCTCCGGTACCAGCGCCGCCCCCAGCCCCGCCGCGGCCATTTCCAGGCTGGCGTGGAAGTCGTCGCTGTAGGCCACCACGCGTGGGTGCAGGTTGCAGCCCGCGAAGAGCCGCTCAATGACGGTGGCATCGCTCGTGCCCGGATGGTGCATGATCCACGGCATGTCCGAGAGGTGATCGGCCGCCACCTTCGCGTCGGTGCGGAACCCCCAGCCGGACGGCAGGACCACGCGGAAATTGTCGTCGCCGATCCACTGCCGGTTGATGGTGTGCGGCCACGCCAGCCCGGACTGTCCCACCTGGTACACGAGGGCCACGTCGGTGTCACCGCCGGTGCGCAGCCCCTGAATGGTCTGGGCCGGTTCGGCGACGGAGACCCTCAGGTCGATGCCCAAGCCCTTCCAGGTGGGACTGCGCAGAATCCGCGGCAGGACGTACGTGGCGAGGCTCGGGAAAATGCCCAGCCGGAGCTCCTGGCTGGTGGTGTCCTGCGTTTTGGAGGCTGCCGCCATCAGCGCCTCGATGTCGGTGAGGACCTTGGCCGCGTGGCGCGCCATCACCATTGCCGCATCGGTGGGAACCACGCTCCGGGCGGAGCGCTGGAACAGGCGGACGCCGGTGTCCCGCTCCAGGGCGGACATCTGCTGGGACACAGCAGAGGCGGTGTAGCCAAGCCGGGCCGCCGCGGCGGCGAATGAACCCAGCCGCGTCACTTCAAGGAGCGTCCGTAGATGCACTGGGTTGACCACCAGCCAACCTTACTCCGGGTGCTTTGGGAGGGAAAAAGGACCCGCACCCATCCGGCACGCCGGACTGCTCCGAATGGCCGGTGACTACCCAAATCACGGCAACTGTCCAGCAGAGGAGCAAAGATTGTCACCGAGCCCAGCACGGACTGGAGACGAAAGACGGCGCGTCGCCGTCGTCGGCAGCGGGGTGGCGGGCCTGACGGCCGCGTACATCCTCAGCCGCCGGGACCACGTGACCCTCTTCGAGGCGGACGCCCGGCCGGGCGGGCACGCCCACACTCACGTCGTGCCGCAGGAATCAGGGAGCCTGGCCGTCGACACCGGCTTCATTGTGCACAACAACCGCACCTACCCGAACCTGGTACGGCTGTTCCACGAGCTGGGTGTGGAGACGCAGGATTCGGACATGACCATGAGCATCCGCTGTGACGGCTGCGGCCTGGAATATGCGGGGGCGAAAGGCGCAGCTGGTGTCTTTGCCAAGCCCGCCAACCTCGCCCGGCCGCGGTTCCTGCTGATGCTTGCCGAGATCCCAAGGTTCTGGCGGAAGGCGCGGGCGTTGCTGGCCGGCCCTGCCGACGGCGCGCCGCGGCGGGGTGGAGCGGAGGAGACCCTGGGGGAATTCCTTGAACGCGAACAGTTCAGCGACTACTTCACCTCGCACTTCATGGCACCGGTGGTCAGCGCCGTCTGGTCATGCGACCCCACCACGGCCCTTGCCTACCCTGCCCGGTACCTCTTCTCCTTCCTCGAACACCACGGCATGCTCGGCATCAAAGGCTCGCCGCAGTGGAAGACGGTGAAGGGAGGGTCCAGGCGCTACGTTGAGCGGGTGGCCGACGGTCTCGATGATGTCCGCCTTTCCAGTCCTGTCCTCGCCCTGCGCCGGATTCCCGCCGGAGTGGAAATAACGACGGCGGCAGTAACCGAACACTTCGACGCCGCGGTCATCGCCGCCCACCCCCGCGAAGCACTCGCCATGCTGGCTGAACCGACCCCCGCGGAGGTCCAGGTTCTGGGGAACATCCCGTATTCCGTCAACCACATCAAGTTCCACCGTGATCCGGCGGTGCTGCCGCGCAGCCGTGCCGCCCGCGCGTCCTGGAACTACCGGCTGCCGACCTGCGCCGCCCGCCCCGGTCACGTGCTGGTCAGCTACGACCTCACCCGGCTGCAGCGGCTCAATCCGGACGACGGCGGCAGCTACATCGTGAGCCTCGGCGAATCGGACCTGATTGAGCGGGACTCAGTGCTGCAGGACCTCGTCTACGAGCACCCGCAGTACACACCCGGATCCGTGGCCGCCCAGGAGCGCCTGGGGGAGCTGGGCGACCACCGGCTGGCTTTCGCCGGGGCGTACCACGGCTGGGGTTTCCACGAGGACGGCGCCGCCTCCGGTGTCCGGGCCGCCGCCCAGCTGGGCCGCGGGTGGGAGAATCCCTTCGTTGCGGAGCCGGGCCCTTCCGGAACGGACGCCTCAGCATCCGGCGCCGGCCAGGCCGCGGAGCGGGTGCCGTGACAGCGGCCATCTACCGGACCAGCATCCGCCATGTGCGGCAGGATCCGCTGAAGAACGCCTTCACCTACCGCAGCTACAGCTGGTACGTGGACCTTGATGATCTGCCCAAACTGCCCTGGTGGCTGCGGCCCCTTGCCGGTTTCCACGCGAAGGACCATCTGGGGGATCCGTCCTCGAGCATCCGCGGGAACGTGAACCGATTCCTCGCCGTGAACGGCGAAGAGCTCGACGGCGGCACGGTCACCATGCTGGCCAACGCCAGGGTGCTGGGCCACGTCTTCAACCCGATCAGCCTCTTCTGGTGCCACGACGCCAATGGTGACCTCCGTGCTGTCATCGCCGAGGTCCACAACACCTACGGCGAACGGCACTGCTACCTCCTGCACCCGGACGGCGCAGGCCGCGCCCGGACCAGCAAGGAATTCTTCGTGTCCCCGTTCAACGACCTGGACGGCAGCTACCGGATGAGCCTGCCCGAACCGACCGAAAAACTTGCCGTGGCGGTGGTGCTGGAGCGCGCCGGACGGAAGCCTTTCACCGCCACCATGACCGGTGACCGGAGGCCCGCCACAGCCCGCAGCATCCTGGCTGCGGCAGCAGCGGTCCCGCTCGCGCCGGTCCGCGTTGTCCTGCAGATCCGCTGGCAGGGAATCAAACTGTGGGCCCGCGGATTGCCCATCATCCACCGTCCTGACCACCGAGCACAGGAGGCAGTCTCGTGACTCTCACAGATCCGTCATACACAGATCCCGCTTTCAGGGACCCTTCACACACGGCCTCTTCACAGCAGGGAACGGTGCCCGGCGGGGGCTTCAGGGTTCCGTCAGCGCCGGCGGCCATCGACGCGGAGGTGTGGCCCGGCGTCGCCCGTCCGCCTGCCGGGATCAAGGCGCAGGTTGCCGGCAGGGCCGCCGGTTCACTGTTCCGGGCGGCGGTACGCCGCCTGCCGCTCCGGATTGAATACCCCGACGGGACGGTGCTGGGAACCGGCGACGGCGCCGCGCCGGTGATGACCATGGTGCGTCCGGAGGACTTCGCGGTCCGCATCGGCGACAACGGGCTGATCGGGCTGGGTGAGTCCTTCATGGCGGGGGACTGGGAAGCGTCCGACCTCGCCGGCGTCCTCGAGGTCTTTGCCTCCTCGGTGGACACGCTCATCCCCCTGCCGCTGCAGAAACTCCGGAGCCTGTACCTGCCGCGGGCCCCGCGGCAGGAGCGCAACACCGAGCAGAACACCCGGGGCAACATATCCCGGCACTACGACCTCTCCAACGAGCTGTTCGCCAGCTTCCTGGACGCCACCATGAGTTACTCCTCGGCGCTGTTCCCGTCGGCGGGCGGGCTGTCGGGGGTGGGCTGGGATGCCCTGGCCGCGGCGCAGCTGGCGAAGATCGACAGGCTGCTGGACCAGGCCGGCGTGGGGGAGGGCACCCGGCTGCTGGAGATCGGCACCGGCTGGGGCGAGCTGGCCCTGCGGGCCGCAGCACGTGGTGCAACCGTGTACACGGTCACGCTCTCCAGCGAGCAGCAGGCGCTCGCGGAGCAGCGGATCGAGGAAGCCGGCTTCTCCGGACGGGTCACCGTGGGACTGCAGGACTACCGTGCCGTGGAAGGCGAGTATGACGCCGTCGTGTCCGTGGAGATGATCGAAGCGGTGGGCTACGAATACTGGCCCGTCTACTTCCAGACCATCGACCGGCTGCTGGCGCCCGGCGGCAAGGTGGCCATCCAGGCCATCACCATGCCGCACGGGCGGATGCTCGCCACCCGCAACGCCTACACCTGGGTGCACAAGTACATCTTCCCGGGCGGGTTCCTGCCCTCCGTACGGGCGATCGAGAGCGTCACCGAGCAACACACCACGCTCCGGGTGCGTGAGCGCCGGGGGCTGGGTGACCACTACGCCGCCACACTGCGGCTGTGGGAGGAACGGTTCCTGCAGCGTGCCGCGGACGTGCGCGGGCTGGGGTTCGACGAGGTCTTCCAGCGGATGTGGCTGTTCTACCTCTGCTACTCACGGGCCGGCTTCCAGTCCGGATACCTGGATGTGCAGCAGATCGTGCTGGACCGCCGGGAGGCGCAGCTCTAACCTGGCGTTTCCTTAATCACAGTGGGGGTCCCCAAAAGTGGTTGAGGTGCCCCACACTTTTTTTAGGTGGCACCCCCAAAAACCCCACGGGGGCACCCCGACACACCCGCTGAGGCACGAAACCCAGGCGGTTTAATATTATT